>JBKJOY010000211.1:0-7121 GCA_046595415.1 Thermomonas sp. | reverse complement strand
GGGATCGCGCGGCAGCGCGATGGACCGCATCGTCAAACAACTATTGCAGCACGACGCAGCGAACGCAGGCGTATCAAACGCTAGAGGAGAGGTCGATGCTGCTTGAGCTGACACGCTGGCTGGAGCAATTGCAGGGCCATTTCGGGCTCTTCAATTACCTGACCTTCCGCGCGATCCTGGGCGCGCTGACCTCGCTCGCGCTATCGCTGTGGTGGGGGCCGGCGACCATTCGCAAACTGGCGACGCTCAAAGGCGGCCAGCCGATCCGCAGCGATGGTCCGCAGTCGCATTTTGTAAAAGCCGGCACGCCGACGATGGGTGGATTGCTGATCCTGATCACCATCGCCGCATCGGTGCTGCTATGGGCCGACCTGCGCAACAAATACGTATGGGTGGTGATGGCAGTGATGGTGGGCTTCGGCGCCATCGGCTGGTGGGATGACTGGATCAAGATAGTCAAGCGTGATCCGAACGGCATGCGTTCGCGCACCAAGTACGCGCTGCAATCGATCCTGGGGTTGGCGGCAGGCATCTATCTGTACGCGTATGCCGACGTGCCCGCGGCGACCACGTTCTATGTGCCGTTCTTCAAGTCGATCGCATTGCCGTTGGTGGGCATCAGCTTCGTGGCGATCGCCTATTTCTGGATCGTGGGGTTTTCCAACGCGGTCAACTTGACCGATGGCCTGGATGGCCTGGCGATCATGCTGACGGTGCTGGTCGCTTGCGCGTTGGGTGTGTTCGCCTACGCGTCAGGCAATGCGGTATTCGCCGAGTACCTGCAGATCCCTCGCGTACCGGGTGCCGGCGAACTCGTGGTGTTCTGTGCGGCGATTGCCGGCGCAGGCCTGGGCTTTTTGTGGTTCAACACCTATCCGGCGATGGTGTTCATGGGTGACATCGGCGCGCTGGCACTGGGTGCGGTGCTCGGTACGGTCGCGGTGATCGTGCGCCAGGAATTGGTGCTGGTGATCATGGGCGGGATCTTCGTGATCGAAACCCTGTCGGTGATGATCCAGGTCGCCAGCTTCAAGTTGACCGGCAAGCGCGTGTTCCGGATGGCGCCGATCCACCACCACTTCGAGCCCAAGGGCTGGCCGGAACCGCGGGTGATCGTTCGCTTCTGGATCATCTCGGTGGTGCTGGTGCTGGTTGGCCTGGCCACGTTGAAGGTGCGTTGAGATGAGCGCCGTGGCCGCCACTTACAACATCAGTCGCCAGGCCACGCGCGTGGACGACATCGGCGGTCGTTTCGATCCGTGGCTATTGGGTGCCTGCATCGTGCTGGCCTGCATGGGCGTGGTGATGGTGGGCTCGGCTGCGGTCGCCGGCGCTGGCATGGATGTCGGTCCCTGGTACTTCCTGATTCGGCACGTCATGTTCCTGGCCGGTGGCTTGGTGCTGGCCGGCCTGTTGATGCGCACCGAGCTCAAGTTCATCGAGCAGCGCAGCCAATTGCTGCTGTTGGCTTGCTTTGCACTGTTGCTGCTGGTGTTCGTGCCGGGCATTGGCAGCTCGGTGAATGGTGCGCGCCGCTGGATCAACCTGGGTATCTCGAAGTTCCAGGTGGTGGAGGCGGTCAAGCTGCTCTACATCGTATGGCTGGCCAGTTACCTCAAGCGTTTCAGCGAGGACGTGGCCGTCACCTTGATGGGGATGATGAAGCCGGTCGGCGTGGTGCTTGCGCTGGTGGTCCTGCTGCTGCTGCAACCGGATTTCGGCTCCTCCGTGCTGCTGCTCAGCATCACCACCTGCATGCTGCTGCTGGGCGGCGCGCCGATCCGGCGGATCATCGGGCCGGTGCTGCTGCTGCTGCCCGCGCTTGTTGCACTCGTGGTGCTGGAGCCGTACCGGATGCGTCGCGTCACCTCGTTCATGGATCCGTGGCAGGACCAGCTCGGCTCCGGTTACCAGTTGAGCAATGCGTTGATGGCGATTGGCCGCGGCGAATGGTTCGGCGTGGGCCTGGGCGCTTCGGTGCAGAAGCTGTCCTACCTGCCGGAAGCACATACCGACTTCATCTTCTCGGTGATATCCGAGGAGCTCGGTTTCGCCGGTGTGTGCCTGGTGATCGGCCTGTACGCGCTGTTGGCCGGGCGTGCGCTGTGGTTGGGCTTGAAGTGCGTCGAAATGAAGCGCCACTTTGCCGGCTACTGCGCGTTCGGCATCGCGTTGTGGATGGCACTGCAAAGCGTGGTCTCGATTGGCGTGAACCTGGGGCTGTTGCCGACCAAGGGGCTGACCTTGCCGTTGATTTCCTCCGGCGGTTCCAGCGTGTTGATGACGTGTGCGGCACTTGGTTTGCTGCTGCGGGTGTCATATGAGTACGAGCGCGCAGCGCGCCAAGTGGCGAAGCTGCGCGGCGTCGGCACAGGCGCGCCGGTCGGTACGCCGCCAGCGACCTCGCAGCCGCCCATGCCCGTTGAGGCGAGCGCACGTGGTACCAGCCGCCTGCGCCAGCGCGTCGAACCCAGCCTGGGCTCGCGCGAAGTGGTCGATGCCCTGGCAGCCTTGCGGAGGCAGCGTTGAACGCGCCCGCACCCCTGTCCGCACCCAGGCTCGCACCCAATCCCGCACCAATGGTGATGATCCTGGCGGGTGGCACCGGTGGCCACATCTTCCCCGGTCTTGCGGTGGCGCATGCGTTGCGTGCGCGCGGTGCGCAGGTCGGTTGGCTCGGTGCCGATGGCGGTATGGAAACGCGGCTGGTGCCACAACACGACATTGTCATCGACACGATTGCGGTCAAAGGCTTGCGTGGCAAGGGCGTGGGCGCACTGCTCACTGCACCGCTGCGCGTGCTGCGTGCGGTGCGTGATGCCGCACGCGTGCTGCGTCGCCGGCAGCCGGCAGCGGTGGTCAGTTTTGGTGGCTATGCGGCGGGTCCGGGCGGCATTGCCGCGCGCATCGCGGGCATCCCCTTGCTGGTGCACGAACAGAACCGCGCCGCGGGCCTGACCAATAAGGTGCTGGCGAAGGCTGCGCAAGTGGTGATGACCGGCTTCCCGCAGACCTTTGCGCACGAAGTCGTGGTCGGCAATCCGGTGCGCGAGGCGATCGCTGCCGTCGCGCCACCGGCCGAGCGCGAGTTCAACCATGGCGGCCCACTGCGCCTGCTGGTGCTGGGTGGCAGCCAAGGTGCACGCGCATTGAACAATGCAGTGCCGCAAGCCGTCGCGGCGCTGGGGCAGCCGCTTGCGGTCGTGCACCAGTGCGGCGAAAAGATGCTCGAAGAATCGCGCACTGCGTATGCCGATGCCGGGGTCGCCGCACACGTGGAACCTTTCATCGCCGATATGGCCGGCGCCTACGCGTGGGCGGACCTTGTCGTCTGTCGCGCCGGTGCCTTGACGCTCGCGGAGTTGTGCGCGGTCGGCGTGGGAAGCGTGCTGGTGCCATTCCCGCAAGCCGTCGATGACCATCAGACCCGCAACGCCGAATATCTGGTCGAGCGTGGCGCTGCAATCCTGCTCAAGCAGGGCGACACCCTCGCTGCGCACCTGCAAGCGGTGCTCGCCGGTCTCGCTGCCGACCCTGACAAGCGTTTCGCGATGGCCGATGCCGCGCGCTCGCTCGCAAAACCCGATGCCGCCGAACGCGTCGCCGACGCGGTGCTGGCCTGCATTCAACCAAGGAAAGCTGCCTGATGGCCGTGCATAGCCTGCGCCTGCAGCAAATTGGTGACCTCGCCAAAGCTTTCCCGCGCGTGCACTTCGTCGGCATCGGCGGCGTCGGCATGAGTGGCCTGGCCGAAGTACTGTGCACGCTCGGTTATCAGGTCAGCGGATCCGACAGCGCGGACAACGCAGTGACGCGCCGCTTGGCCGGACTCGGCATCAACGTATGCAAGGGCCACGCCGCGGCCAACGTGCTGGATGCCGATTGCGTGGTCGTGTCCAGCGCCATCAAGCACGACAATCCGGAATTGTTGGAAGCCCGTTCGCAGCGCATCCCGGTGGTGCCGCGCGCTGAAATGCTGGCCGAGTTGATGCGCTTCCGCCACGGCATCGCGGTGGCTGGCACGCACGGAAAGACCACCACCACGTCCCTGCTCGCCAGCGTATTGGCCGAAGGCGGGATGGACCCGACGTTCGTCATCGGCGGCCAGTTGCTGGCGGCCGGTGCCAATGCGCGGCTGGGCAGTGGCAAGTGGTTGGTGGCCGAAGCCGATGAAAGCGACGGCAGTTTTTTGCGCCTGAACCCGGCAGTGGCCATCGTCACCAACATCGATGCCGACCACCTGGAAAACTACGGTGGCGATTTCGAACGGGTCAAGCAGGCCTTCTCCGAATTCCTGCACCGGCTGCCGTTCTATGGGCTTGCCGTGCTGTGTATCGATGATCCTGAAGTCGCATTGCTCGCCGCCAGTACGCCGCGTCATATCGCCACCTACGGCTTCGCCGCCGAGGCCGACATCCGTGCCGAGGACGTGACCCAGCAAGCGGGCCGCATGCATTTCGTGTTGTGCCTGCCGGACGGCACGCGCACGCCGGTGACGCTGGCCTTGCCCGGTCGCCACAACGTCCAGAACGCACTGGCAGCGTCGGCGGTGGCCTGGCAGTTGGGCGTCAGCACTGCCGACATCGCGCGCGCACTGGAAAAATTCGCCGGGATCGGCCGACGCTTCAACCAGCTTGCCCAGTTGTCATTGGCTGCGGGCGGACACGCGATCCTGGTGGACGATTACGGCCATCACCCGAAGGAACTTGCGGCAGTGTTCGACGCCGCGCGCGGTGGCTGGGCAGAGCGTCGCCTGGTAGTCGCGTTCCAGCCGCATCGCTACTCGCGTACGCGCGATTTGTTCGATGAATTCGCGGCGGTGTTGTCCAGTGTCGATGCGTTGGTCTTGACCGAGGTGTATCCGGCTGGCGAGGCGCCCATCGCGGGTGCTGATGCCAAGGCGCTGGCACGTTCGATCCGCACCCGTGGCCGCATTGATCCGGTGGTGGTCGGCAGTGCCGCAGAGTTGCCGGAAGCGCTATCCAGCGTGCTGCGCGATGGCGACCTGCTGCTGATGATGGGCGCAGGCGATATCGGCCAGGTCGCGCAATTGCTGGCACGCGACGGCCTGCAAGGAGCCGGGCGATGACGGGCAATGCGTTGTTCCCGCCGCTGTCCATCACCGATGCGCGCGCGTTTGGCCGTGTCGCGGTTCTGATGGGCGGTAGCAGCGCGGAGCGCGAGGTCTCGCTGGATTCCGGGCGCAATGTGTTGGCTGCCCTGCAGGCGCGCGCTGTGGATGCACACGCCGTGGACGGTATTCCGGAATTGGTGGATGCGTTGGTGCACGGCAAGTTCGATCGTGTCTTCAACATCCTGCATGGCAACAAGGGCGGCGGCGAAGACGGCGTGCTGCAGGGTTTGCTGGATGCGTTGGAAGTGCCATGCACCGGTTCAGGCGTGCTCGGCACCGCGCTGGCCATGGACAAGATCCGCACCAAGCAGGTGTGGATGAGCATGGGCCTGCCGACCCCGCGTTTCGTGCGATTGGCCGCGGGTGCAAATGTGCGGAACGCAGCGCTTGAGCTGGGCTTGCCAGTGTTCGTGAAACCGTCCAGCGAAGGCTCCAGCGTCGGCGTCGCGCGCGTGACCGACGAGGCCGCGATCGACAACGCCATCCGCGTCGCCCAGGAATACGGCGGCGAGATGCTGATGGAGCAGATGATCATCGGCGATGAATTGACCGTCGGCATCCTCGGCGATGTCGCGTTGCCGTCCATCCGTATCGTGCCCAAGGGCGAGTGGTACGACTACAACGCCAAATACGTTGCGGAAGATACCCAATACCTGTGTCCTGGCCTGCAGGGCGCGGACGAAGACCAGATCCGCCGCATCGCGCTGGATGCATTTCGCGCGGCCGGTTGCAGTGGTTGGGGCCGCGTCGATGTGATGCGTGACCGCCAGACCGGCGACATGTATTTGCTGGAGGCGAACACCGCGCCCGGCATGACCAGTCATTCGCTGGTACCGAAAGCTGCGGCGCAGATGGGCGTGGGTTTCGAGGAATTGTGCTGGCGCATCCTTGAGCAAACGATGGCGGCCAGCGCATGAGCGCGATGCTGCGATTGATGGGTTGGATCCTGGCGCTCGCGCTGGTGGCCTTGCCCGTGGTGGCCGTGGTCAATGGTTGGGTCGGTGGCGAGCGCTGGCCGCTGCGCACCTTGCGCGTCCAGGGCGACCTGCATCGCGTCGACCAAGCCAGGTTGCGCGCTACCGTGCTGCCCTTCGCGAGCGAGGGTTTCTTCGCGGTAAAGCTGGATCGCATCCAGGCGTCGGTCAATGCACTGCCGTGGGTCGAGCACGCGGAAGTCCGCAAACATTGGCCGGACGTGCTGGAAGTGCGCATTCGCGAACATCGCCCTTACGCGCGCTGGGGCCAGGGCCGCCTGCTGTCGCAGCAAGGCAAGTTGTTTGCAGCCGGCAACGTGGTGGACGTGCCCAAGAGCCTGCCGCTGCTGGATGGTCCTGATGCACGGGTGACCGAAGTCGTCGCGCTCTACAACCAGGCACGCGATCAGTTGGTCAATGCAGGTGGCGTGCGCGGCGTGGCGGTGGACCGGCGCGGTAGCTGGTCGATCACGCTGGCCAACGGCACCGATGTCGTGCTGGGCCGCAATGATGCCGATGCGCGCCTGCAACGCTTCGCGCACTTGCTGCCGCGTCTGGTCGCGGAGCATCCGGGGCAGCAGCTGACGCTCGCCGACCTGCGCTACACCAATGGATTTGCACTGGTTTGGGCGTCCCCCGAAACAGACCCTGCCAAGCCGGTGGTGCCCGCGGCCCCGGTCATGCCACCTCTCCCCCAGCCGATCACCGCAATGCAGTTGGACTTGCATTCGGGTGATCGGCGCTCGCTGCAAGGAACCACATGAACCGCAAGGGCGACAAATCGCTGATCGTCGGCCTCGACATCGGCACCTCCAAGGTCACCGCACTGGTCGGCGAATACGCACCGGGCGAACCGATCGAGGTCATCGGCATCGGTAGCCATGAGTCGCGCGGCCTGCGTCGCGGCGTCGTGGTCGACATCGATTCCACCGTGCAGTCGATCCAGCGTGCGGTGGAAGAGGCCGAGTTGATGGCCGGCTGCGAAGTGCGCAGCGTGTATGCCTCGATCTCCG
>JBKJOY010000201.1:0-3703 GCA_046595415.1 Thermomonas sp. | reverse complement strand
TTCCAGCGCGAACTCGGCCGCGGCGGCCAGGTGTATTTCCTGCACAACGACGTCGAAAGCATCGGCCGCATGCGCGAGACCCTGCAACTGCTCGCGCCGGAAGCACGCATCGGCATTGCCCACGGGCAGATGCCGGAACGCGAACTGGAACGGGTGATGCTCGACTTCCACAAGCAGCGTTTCAACGTGTTGCTGTG
The DNA here is from genome assembly GCA_046595415.1 of Thermomonas sp. Classification (GTDB taxonomy): domain Bacteria; phylum Pseudomonadota; class Gammaproteobacteria; order Xanthomonadales; family Xanthomonadaceae; genus Thermomonas. Next base: position 3,506 of record JBKJOY010000201.1, on the reverse strand, counting down.
CACGACGATCATCGAGTCCGGCATCGATATCCCGAACGCCAACACGATCATCATCAATCGCGCCGACAAGTTCGGCCTGGCCCAGCTGCACCAGCTGCGCGGACGCGTCGGCCGCAGCCACCATCGTGCTTATGCCTACCTGACCATTCCCGATCAACGCTCGATCACCAGCGATGCGAAGAAGCGATTGGAGGCGATCGCCTCGATGGACGAGCTTGGCGCCGGGTTTACCTTGGCCACGCACGACCTTGAAATCCGCGGTGCTGGCGAGCTGCTCGGGGAGGATCAATCCGGGCAGATGGCCGAAGTCGGCTTCAGCCTGTACACCGAATTGCTGGAACGCGCGGTCAAGTCGATCAAGGCCGGCAAGCTGCCCGATGTGGACGACGTCGACCGCCACGGTGCTGACGTTGAATTGCACCTGCCTGCGCTGATCCCCGACGATTACCTGCCCGATCCACACACAAGACTCACCCTATACAAGCGCATCAGCGCCGCACGCGATGTCGCCGCGCTGCGCGAGTTGCAGGTGGAAATGATCGATCGCTTCGGCCTGCTACCCGATCAAGCGAAATATCTGTTCGCCATTGCCGAATTGAAACTCGACGCGACCGCGCTGGGCATCCGCAAGCTTGATCTCGGCAACAAAGGCGGGCGCATCCAGTTCGTCGAGAAACCCAACGTCGACCCGATGTCGGTGATCCGCCTGATCCAGGGCCAGCCGAAGCACTACCGCATGGACGGCCCAGATAAATTGCGCATTACCTTGGAATTGGCGGATGCCGCATCACGCTTCAGTGCCGCCCGTGGGTTGCTCACCACGCTGCAACCTGGCGCATGACACTTGCATACCCTGACGTCACGACAATGATCGAGGCTGACGCTGTGTCTGCGGAGTGGGACGGCAACGCGGACGCCTTGCGCACCCTGCAAACGGAACTCGCTGCGCAGGTCGTGTTGCGTGATGGTTTCGCCAAACCCTTGCGCATGATTGCCGGCTTCGATGTCGGTTTCGAAGACGGGGGCGCCACCACCCGCGCAGCGGCGGTACTGATGGATGCCGATAGCCTTGACGTCATCGCCGCCGAAGTCGTGCACCTTCCCACCCGAATGCCCTGCATCCCGGACCTGAGCAGCTTTCGCGAACTCCCTGCACTGCTTGCTGCGCTCGCAAAGTTGCCACATCTTCCCGATCTGGCCTTCGTCGACGGCCACGGCATCGCCCATCCGCGCCGGCTTGGCATCGCTGCACATTTCGGAGTATCGACGCACCTGCCGACCATTGGTGTGGCACAGGACATCCTGATCGGCGAGAGCCGCACCAACCTGCACGATATGCGTGGTGCATTCACCCCTCTGCGCGATGGCCACGAACAGATTGGCTGGGTGCTGCGCAGCAAACCCGGACACCCGCCCTTGCTGGTCTCGCCGGGCCACCGCGTTGCAATGGCCTCTGCGCCGGAATTGGTCATGCGTTACGTCACGCATTTTCGCCTGCCGGAACCCACGCGACTGGCTGGTCAAGTGGCGTCCCCGTCGGATAACACCGCCTCTGCGTCGTCTTAACGCGGGCGTAGGCATCCTCACCACATCCATCGCACGGAACATCCACATGTATCGACTGCCCGCCATCCTCGCCATGATCCTGCTGTTACCCGTGGGCTGCGCCGCTACCGACAGCACAACCAAACCTGCCGATGAAGCTGCGAACAGTGCAAGCATCGACGACAGCGCGGTTACCCTGGGCATAGGCCAGACCACCCTGCTCAGCGACGGTAGCAAACTCAGCTACACCAGCCTGATCAACGATTCACGTTGCGCCCCGGACGTGCAATGCATCTGGGCAGGTGACGCCGAGATCGCCATTCGCTGGAAGCCGGCGCACGGCCATGCGCAGGACCTGCGTTTGCACACGAGTCCACAAGGCGGAAATACCAGCACGCGCATTGGTGAACGCATATTGGCCTTGGTCTCGCTGGAACGCGGGATCGGACCGAAAGCAACGCTATCTGTCACCGCAGCGCCCTGACAGAGCTCAGTAGTCCAGTGGACTAAGCACTCCGCTGGCACCGCGATTGAGCACGTGCGTATAGATCTGCGTCGTCGCCAAGTCCTTGTGACCTAGCAATTCCTGGATGGTGCGAATGTCGTAGCCAGACTCAAGCAGGTGGGTCGCGAACGAGTGTCGCAGCGTGTGCGCCGTCACTGGCTTGTTGATGCCCGCACGCTGTTGCGCCTGCTTCAATGCCCTGGAAACCACCCCTTCACTCACGTGATGGCGGCGCTCGAAGTCATCGCGTGGATCCACCGAACGCTGAAGCGCGGGGAACACGTACTGCCAGGCAAACTCGCGGTTCGCATTTTGATATTTGCGTGCCAGCGCATATGGCAAGTAAACCATCCCGAACCCTGCCGACAGATCCAGCGCATGTAATCGCCGCGCGCGTTCGATTTCAAGCTGGAACGGCTCCACCAACGAACGCGGCAACAGCGTCCGCCGATCCTTGCCACCCTTGCCGTTGCGTACGGTGATCTCGTTGCGGGCGAAATCCACATCCTTGATCCGTAGCCTCAGGCACTCCAGCAAGCGCAAACCCGTGCCGTACAGGACACTGGCCAGCATGCGTGGACGCCCATCCATCTGCGCCAGCAATGCCTGCATCTCACTTCGAGCCAACACCGTCGGCAAACGACGCGGCTTCTTGGCACGGATGACGTTCTCCATCCAGTCCAACCGCTGCCGCAGCACATCCCGATAAAGAAACAAGATCGCAGCAAGCGCCTGATTCTGTGTGCTGGCTGCGACCTTGGCATCCACCGCCAAGCGCGACAGAAAGGTTTCCAATTCGCGCGCTCCCAACTGCCGGGGATGTCGACACCCGTTCAGCTCTATGTAGCGACGAATCCACCCGAGATAGGCGCTTTCGGTGCGAATGCTGTAGTGATGTACTCGCAATACGCGGCGAACTTCGTCGAAAAGACGGGGCCCCGTCTCCTTGCCTACACCTACGTGCAAGCCATCAAACGCACCGGCAAATTCGTCGTTATCGACGTGATAAGACATACACACGCATCCTCGGCTGATTTCACAATGATCTTGCTACCGATGCAATGGACACGAAATCAGTCAAGTCGTTGATGTAGAGTAAGATTTTTCTTCCGGATGAGAGGGTGAGACCGTGACTAAACGGTCCTTATCTCACTTTTCGCAATCTATTAGGTGTTAGGCAGCGGACCAGGAATTTCTTTTGAGTGTTCTCGCGATCTGATCGCGCTCGCCTGTTCAAGCGCTTTTGGCCGCTGTCACATCAGATCCTGACTTCGGAAGCATCAGAAGATTGACTTCAACTGAAACAGCGTCTGCTGAGCGCTTCTTCGGATGGTCGAGCACCGGCCGCTCACCAACGCTGGATTGCATGACGTGACAATCGGTTCCCAGCTTGCAGCGCAATCGCCGCAACACTACTTCGGTCATTGGCCAGCGTTGCCTAACAAGTCGTTCAAGC
>JBKJOY010000139.1:0-6910 GCA_046595415.1 Thermomonas sp. | reverse complement strand
AGGGCGCGCGCTGTCCACGGTCGCATGGGCCGTCCAACGCTGGCGTGGCACCACGGTGCGAGTCTTTGGCGTGCGCGCGAGTTCGTCACTGCCGCCCACGCCAAAGACTCGCACCGTGGTGCCACGCCAGCGTTGGACGGCCCATGCGACCGTGGACAGCGCGCGCCCTGAGTCTGCATCCAGAGCAGCGCTGTCATCGCCGAATACGATGCCGGGCAGCGGTTGCACCGGCGGCAACACAGTGATCGTGCTGCCATCCTTGGCCAGGGTGGCATTGACCTCGCGCTCGATGCGTTGCGCGCGTTCCAACGGCACGCGAGCGCCAGGCGTGACCTGCAAGGTCCAACGCTTGCCGTCGGCGCTGGGCGTCAATTGGCCGAGGTAACCGAGCAATTCTGCCTGCAGGCGTAACCGTTGCGCGTCGCGTGCCTGTTGCGCGGCAGTGCGTCCGCTCTCGGCCGTTTGCAGGGCCGCCACGCTGCGCCGCAATTCCGTGAGCGTGCCTTGCTGCTGGGCGAAGCTGGCGTCGTCGGCGGTCAGCACTTCGCGCACCTGCACGTGGACCGGGCGCGCCAGCTGGCGCGCCAACCGATCCTGCAATGACGTTTCCAGGCCATTGATGTGGTGCGGCACCATAAAAACGGCATCCACGTTGACGCCGTCCTGGAGCAGGTCCACGCGCAAACCGGAGACTCGCCCCAACGCGCGCGTAGCTGCCTCGTCAGTCGCAGCGCGCACGGCCAGTTCGACCTGCGCTTGCAGGGAGATGCGCTTGAGCGCGATACCCAGCGGAATCGACAACAATGCGAAGGTGGCGATGATCAGGCCGGCATGCCACGCGGTCTGCTTGGGCGAATCCGTGCCACCAAATCCGTACCAGCGCGCAACGATGGTGACCGACAGCGCGATCGCCAGCAGGTTGGTCATGAACAGGAATGCGGCGCCACCGGCAATGCTCCAGTTCATCACCGCGATGCCGTAGCCGACCACCGCCAGCGGTGGCATCAAGGCGGTGGCGATCGCCACGCCAACGATGGTCTCGCCCTTGCGGGTCACCGTCGCATACGCGCCTGCCAAGCCAGAGAAAATCGCGATCAGCAAATCGAATAGCGTGGGCTGCGTCCGCGCAAGGATCTCCGGCGTCGCTTCCTGCAGCGGTGAGAAGTACACGATCCCCGCCGCAACCAACAACGCCAATGCCACGCCGACCACGAGCGACTTCAATGCATCCCGAATGCTGCGCAGATCGAACGTCGCCAGTCCCAGTCCCAGCTCGATGATCGGCCCCATCAGCGGTGAGATCAGCATCGCGCCGATGATCACCGCGGCGGAGTTCTGCAGCAGACCCAGCATGGCGATGCCGCAGGACATCAGGGTCATGAAGGCGTAGCGCGGCCCCAGGTGGCCGCCATCATCCACGTGTTCCAGCACCGAGATGCGGTCGGTGGTCGCCACCAGTTGGTTCTGCCGCCACTGGGTGAACCAGCGCCAGAGCACGCGGAAATTGGGGATATCGAAGACTGTCGAGGCCATGGCCTGAGGATACCGCCTGCCTAAGGGATGTGATCCTCAGATATCGCCGTCGGTGGCCCAGCCTTCGCCGCTGCCGCGCTGGAACACCGCATCGGATTCCAGCGCGTTGCCGGCCGGGATCGAGTCCTGGGTTGCAAGCTGCGCGTAGATCGGGGTGAAATCCGGGAAGGTCGCTTCGATCAACTGCTGGAAGCTCTCGATCACGAAATAGGTCTTCTGGTAGCTGTCGATCCGGTAACGGGTCCGCATGATCCGTTGCAGGTCAAAACCAATCCGGTTCGGTGCTGCCGATTCCAGGCTGTGGATCGATTCGCCCTTCGAACTGACGATGCCGCTTCCGTAGATGCGCAGGCCATCGGCTTGCTGGATCAGGCCGAATTCAACCGTATACCAATACAGGCGCGTGAGGTTCTGCAGCGCATCCGCACCGATCCCATGCGCCTTCACTCCGCCGCGCCCATACGCTTCCATGTAGTCGGCGAACAGCGGGTTCATCAGCAACGGCACGTGGCCGAACAGGTCGTGGAACAGGTCGGGTTCTTCGATGTAGTCGATCTGGTCCGGACGCCGGATCCACCACGTGACCGGAAAACGCCGATTTGCCAGGTGGTCGAAGAAATCCAGCTCCGGCAGCAGGCCTTCGACGCCCATCAGCGTCCAGCCGGTCGCCGCGGACAACACCTCGTTCAATTCGCTGAATTTCGGGATCTGGCCTGGGGTCATGCCCATTGCGTCCTGCGCTTGCAGGAACTCGTCGCAGGCGCGACCGACCAGGATCTCGCGTTGGCGCTCGTACAACTGCCGCCACACATCGTGGTCGGCGGCGCTGTAGCTGTCCCAAGGTTGCTCGACGATGCCGGTGGCGTACACCGGCACCTTGCCCTTGTCCGTGTGCAGGTTCTCGACGCGGCGTGGTGTGCTGTTCATGGCTAGGATATTAACGCCTGCACGAAGGCCGCGTTTTGCGCCAGATCAACCGCCGCGGCAATCCGGATCGCGCCGCAGGAGATCGATCCAGCCTTGTTGCTTGGCGCAACGCGCCACACGTTCGGCTTCGGCTTCGCGTGCGGCTCCAGCAGCATTTGCTCTCTTCGCCTTGGCGATGCGCTCGGCGCTCAGTTGCGCCAGTTTGGACTTGATCTGCGGCATGGCCGCCAACGCGGCACGCTCGCCTTCCAGGATCGCCTTGTTCTTCTGCTCGAAGTCGGCCGGGCCGATATCGTTGACCTTCGGGCGGATCACGATGTCCGCGCGCTGCAATTCCAGCGTGCCGAGCTTCTGGCCCATGATCCGGATGCTCTGGTTGATGTTGCCGAGCATGCTGGTCGATGAAGCAATGCCGTTCGCTTTGCTTGAGATATCGACCGCGATCACGAACTCGGCGCCCAGCTGGCGTGCGGCATCGACCGGCACCGGACTGGTCACGCCGCCATCGACGTAATGCGCCTTGCCGATCTCCACCGCCTCGAACACACCCGGGATCGAACTCGACGCGCGCACCGCTTGGCCGGTATTGCCGCGCACGAACACGGTGCGTTCGCCCGTTTCCAGTTTGGTCGCGACCACCGCAAGGGGCTTGCGCAATGTCTCGATCGGGCGTCCGCCGACCAGTTGGTTAACGTAATCCTGCAGCTTCTGGCCTTTCACCACGCCGCCGGAAAACAGGCTGACGTCGCGAATCTTCGACTCGTCCAAGGCGAAGGCGTTTTCCTGCATCGCGAACGCGTCCATGCCGCTGGCATACAACGCGCCGACCACGCTGCCGGCACTGGTGCCCGAGACCACCACCGGCTGGATGCCGTTGGCTTCGAGCATCTTGATCACGCCGATGTGGGCAAAGCCCTTGGCCGCGCCGCCGCCCAATGCGATGCCTACCTTGATTGGCGCCACATCGACCGTCGGTCTCCGCGCGGCCATGGCCGATGGCGGGCGCACATCGGGCGCGCCGGCGCAGGCAGCCAGCAGGCAGGCGGACAGGACAGTCAGGTACACGCGCATCGGGATTGATCGTTGAAACGGAGCCCACAGCTTAGTTGCCAACAGCCGAACACCGGCCAAACCGGCGGCGACTCAAGACGCTAGGATGCGGGGATGCACACGTCTTCGCGCACCCATCCACCTGCGCCCACGCGCGTCCCGACGCGCAGCGAAGCGTGGCTGCTGGTGGCGACCACGGCAATGGCGTTGGCGATTTCCGGGCTGATTGCCGTCGACCGGTTGACCTGGTTCCTGGAAACCATCTGGGCGATGGTCGGCTTGGCCGTGATCGCATGGCGTTGGCCACAGTTCCCGCTGACACGCCTGTTGTGCTGGCTGTTGGTCCTGCATGCGCTGGTGCTGATCCATGGCGGCGCGTACACCTACGCGAAAACCCCGGCGGGGTTCTGGCTGCAGGACTTGCTGGGGACGCGGCGCAATCCCTGGGATCGCGTCGGGCATCTGATGCAGGGGTTCGTGCCGGCCGTGTTGGCGCGCGAACTCTTCCTGCGCCTCACCCCGCTGCGTCGCGGCGCCTGGCTGGGTTATTTCGTGATCGCCGCCTGCCTGAGTTTCTCTGCATTCTTCGAGTTGGTCGAGTGGTGGAGTGCACTGATCTATGGCGCCGATGCAGATGCGTTCCTGGCCACCCAGGGCGACCCATGGGACACGCAATGGGACATGTTCCTGTGCCTGTGCGGGGCGATCGTAGCGCTGGTCTTGTTGTCGCGCTGGCATGACCGCCAGTTGGGGCCGACGCTGCTCGCAGGCAAATAAGCTCGCAGGCGAACCGCTCAGTTGTCGCGGGTGTCGCGCGAAGGAAACTTGAGCACCTGTCCGCGTGGTGCCGGCGCATCGCGCTTCCACAGCACCGGCACGTCGTCGGGTGCGCGCGGCTCGAAGGTGTCGTGGCTGGACGCCGCTCGTTCGCGCTCGAGTTCCTCCTCGATTTCCCAGCTGTACTTGCGCCTTGGCTGCATCGGATCACTGCGGCGGAACACGAATGCAGCCAGCACGCCTGCCAGCGCGCCACCAAAATGCGACTCCCACGACACCCCGGTTTCCTGCGGGAAGATCGTCAGCACCATGCCGCCGTAGAACAGGAAGGCGAGCATGCCTGCGGCGATCGCCGCGCGGTCGCGCCGCAGCAGCCCCAGCACGAAGACCAGGAACCCCAAGCCATGGGTCACGCCGCTGGCACCGAGATGGTGCGACCCCGGCTCACCCAGCAGCCACGCACCGAGTCCCGAACCCACCCACAGCAACGGCAGCGCACGCAGGGTCGCGCGCGGATAGACCGTCATCGCCAGCGTGCCCAGCATCAGCAGTGCAGTGGCGTTGGCCAACAGGTGTGAAGGCGAACCGTGCAACAGCGGCGCGGTCAGCACGCCGACCAGTCCGGCAGCGCTGCGGGGCGTCACCGTCAGCGTCTCCAGCGGCAGCCAGCCCTGCAACGCGAACACCACCGTCAGCACCAGCACGCTGGAAAGGCTGTATTGCACGGCGCGGCGCACACGCTGGCCATCCAGCGTGCGCTGCTGGCGCGGGTTGGTGATGGCGGGAAGTGGCGCGTTCATTCCCTACAGATGGCGGCACCGCGCCCGGGTTCAAGCGCAGCGGCGATCACGGCTCGATGTTGGCTTCACCGGCGGCTTCCGCGTCCGCGGCGGGCAGTGGTCGCAGCATGCTCAGCACCACGGTCGACCCGATGATCAGTGCCACCACCACCAAGGCCCATAACACCGGGATCTTGTAGACATCCACCAGCAGCATCTTGCCGCCGATGAACATCAGCACCAATGCCAAGCCATACGGCAGCAGGTGGAAGCGGGCGGCCATGCCTTGCAGCAGGAAGAACATCGCGCGCAGGCCCAGCACTGCGAACACGTTCGAGGTCAGCACGATGAAGGGGTCTTCGGTGATCGCGAAGATCGCCGGGATCGAGTCGACCGCGAAGATCACGTCGGTGATCGCGACCATCATGATCACCACGAATAAAGGTGTGTACCAGCGTTTGCCATCGCGCAGCACGCTGAGATCGTTGCCGTGGTAACCGTCGGTCATGCGCAGGTGGCCACGCATCCAGCGCAGGGCAGGATTGGCTTCCAGGTCCGGTTCCTTGCCCGCCGAGAGCATCATCTTGATGCCAGTCAGCAGCAGGAACGCGCCGAACAGGTAGAGGATCCAGTGGAACTTCGCCAACAGCAGCGCGCCGGCGAAAATCAGGATCGCACGCAGGAAGATCGCGCCAATAATCCCGATGATCAGCACTTTCTGGCGCTGGATCTCAGGCACTGCGAAATAGCTGAAGATCATCAGGAACACGAAGATGTTGTCGACCGCCAGGGATTTTTCGACCAGATATCCGGTCAGGAACTCCATGCCGATCACGCGCCCGGCTTGCGCGCCATATTGCTGGCCTGCGTACCACCACAGCGCCGCGTTGAAGGCCAGCGCCAGCGCCACCCAGCCCAGGCTCCACCACGTGGCCTCCTTGAAGGTGACCTTGTGCGGTCCGCCATGGCGCATCAGCACCAGGTCCACCAGCAACGCGCCAATCACCACCAGCGTGAACACGCCCCACAACATCGGCGTTCCGATCGTTTGCATGCACTACTCCACAACAACTGAGGCCTCGCGGCGGTCGTGGCGCTGGACAATGCTTGATCCGGTGGAATGGAAGGGCACGGCTTCGCCACGTTGGGCGAAGGTCTCACTCACAGGCTTGAGGCCTGCCACGGGGCCGGGGTCGATGTCGGTTGACAGCGTGCCCGTATTGACGACGACCGTGCGCGGAGTTACTCCCCTTCTTCGGCGACAATGGTGCGTTGGGCGCTGGTGCCCCGTCAACAAGATTCGCGAACATGAATGAGCCGCTGCCCGTCGTCCGCTTGAAAAACGCCTGGAAATCGACCCACCCGTGGATTTTCCAGCGCTTGGTCGAAAAGCCGGCCCAGCGGCCCAAGCCCGGCAGCATTGTCGACGTGGTGGGCGTGGACGATGTCTGGATCGGCCGCGGGTTCTACAACGGCCATTCGCGGATTGCGCTGCGGATGCTGGAAGCCGACCCTGACGTTGCGGTCGATGCCGGATGGTTCTCGCGCCGGATTGCCGACGCGGTGGCGATGCGTCGTGACCTCCTCAAGCTTGACGAGGTCGGCAACGCCTGGCGCGTGTTGCATTCGGAGGGTGACGGCATCAGCGGGCTGGTGGTCGATCGCTACGATGACTTGCTGGTGGTCGGATTCTTCAGTGCTGGCGCGTGGCGGCATCGCGAATGGATCTTCGACGCGCTGCGTGAACAGTTCCCCGGTTGCCGCTGTTCATCAGCAGTTTGTCCAGCAGTGCATCGCTCCCATCGCCGCTGCGTGGATCAGAGAGCACGTACTGGCCATGTCAG
>JBKJOY010000123.1:0-3043 GCA_046595415.1 Thermomonas sp. | reverse complement strand
ATCCTGTTTTCCGACATCCTGACCGTGCCTGACGCAATGGGTCTTGGCCTGTATTTCGTCGATGGTGAAGGCCCCAAGTTCGAGCGCCCGATTCGCAGCGTGGCCGATATTGAGAGGCTTGCGGTGCCCGACATGGGCCGCGAACTGCGCTACGTGATGGATGCGGTCAGCACGATCCGCCGCGAGCTGGATCCGGCGATTCCGCTGATCGGGTTTTCTGGCAGTCCATGGACGTTGGCCTGTTACATGATCGAAGGCGGCGGCAGCAAGGACTGGGGCAAGGTCAAGGCGCTGGCGTTGAACGAACCCAAGGCGATGCACCAGCTGCTGACCGTCGTCACCGATGCGGTGATTGCCTATCTGTCCGCGCAGCAGGCTGCCGGCGCGCAGGTGCTGCAGGTGTTCGATACCTGGGGCGGTACGCTGTCACCGGCGATGTATCGAGAATTTTCCCTTCCCTATCTCACCCGGATTGCCCGCGAACTGCCTCGCGGCGAAGCCCCGCTGATCCTGTTCGGCAAAGGCAATGCGCCCTATCTCGAAGATCTCGCCAATAGCGGCACGCAAGGCTTGGGTGTGGACTGGACGGTCACGCTCGAAGACGCTGCACGCCGCACTGCGGGCAAGGTGGCCGTCCAGGGCAACTTGGACCCGGCCATCCTGTACGCCTCACCCGACGCGATCGCCTCTCAGGTGCAGGCATCGTTGGACAGCTATGCGACCGGCAACGGCGGCTCGCGCGAGGGGCACATCTTCAACCTCGGGCACGGCCTGTCTCCCGACATGCAGCCCGAACACGTGGCCGCACTGGTCGCAGCGGTGCACGCGGGTAGCCGGCAACGACAGATCGCCTGACCCGCCAGCTCTGATCACTGAAGGGAAACGGGCAGCAGACGCGTCAGCGCCCTACGCAGAGCCGTGCCGCTCACCGGTTTGCGCAGGAAATCGTCGAAACCGGCTGCCCGCGCCTGCGCCTCGGCTGCAGCATCAGACCGCGCGGTGACCGCAAGCAAGGGCGCAGTGAAACCCTGCGACCGTAGCACCCGTGCCAAAGCCAGTCCGTCCATGCCAGGCAGGTCCAGATCCAACAATGCCGCATCGAAATTCTCTCCCGCAATCATTCCGAGCGCCGCCAAGCCATGTACTGCATGACTGACTGCGTGGCCTTGTTCCTGCAGCAACTGCCGGATCACCTCGGCCACGGTGGCATCGTCCTCGACCAACAGCAGTCGCAACGGCGCCTGCTGACGCGGTTCGCTTGATCCCGCAGCTAGCGTTGAAGGGAGCATCGCGCCAGCCAACGGCAGCTGCACGATGAAACGCGTGCCTTGCCCAGGCTCACTTTCGACGTCGATGCGCCCGCCCATCGCGGCAGCAAGTTCCTGCGAGATGGCCAGCCCCAGCCCGCTACCGCCATAGCGCGATGCCGTGCGTTCGCCATCGGCCTGTTCGAAGCGACGAAACAGGCGTGCCTGTTGCTCGCTGCTGAGGCCTGGCCCGGTGTCCGCCACGACGAAACGCACGCCCTCTGGTGACAGGGAGAACGTTTCCACCGAGACATGGCCTGCCTCGGTAAACTTGATCGCATTGCCGATCAGGTTAAGCAATATCTGTTCGACGCGGGTACGGTCACCATGCACGGCTTTTGGCGCAGATGGATCCACCAGATCAATGAACTGAAGGCCACGACGTTCCGCCAGTGGCGCCATCAGCGCAGCGATCTCATCCAATAACGGCCGCAGCGCAAAATCCGCGTTCAACAATTCCAGGCGACCAGCCTCGATGCGGGCGAGGTCGAGCGCATCGTTCACCAACCTCAGCAGGTGATTGCCGGCGCGATGGATGGACGTGACCTGTCCACGTTGACGGGTGTCGAGGTGACTGGCCAGTAACAATTCGCTCATGCCCAGCACGCCGGTCATCGGGGTCCTCACCTCGTGGCCGAGCGTGGCCAGAAAGTGCGACTTGGCTTCGGAGGCCTGCTCTGCCATGCCCCGCTGCGCCTCAACCAGCTGCCATTGATGCGAGCGACGCAGGCGTGCGCGATACAACCATGCGGCAGCCAGCAGCACGCAGACCGCAGCGAGTACGACCAGGACCTTCGCCCACCACGTCAGCCACCATGGCGGCGGTATCACGAACGAAATGGATTGCTCGCGCGCGGCATTGCCCACCGCGTCTTTCGCGCGCATGTGCAGGATCCACACACCGGGAGCTAGACCGGCAAGAACGCGTTCGCCATTGCTGCCAAGAGCGACCCAATCGCGGTCGAATCCATCGAGTTTTGCCCAATAACGGCTGCTTTGGGGGTCGTCGAACGCAAGCAAGCGGGCACGCAGTCGGAATTCCTGGTCACCGCGCTGCAACTTAATCGAGTCATGGATCGGCAGGTCGTGCCATTGACCCTTGCGCCGCACCGAGAAGCGGTCGAAGTGCAAGGCGGGGAAGCGGGCTGGCGGATCCCGAAGAGTCGTATCGACTAAAACCACCCCGCCGTCGGCGGTCGCGGCAGCCAGCACCCCATCCTCATTCATGGCCAGTGCTCGATCGAGGAATTCGGAACTACCGGCATCATCCTGCGCACCTTCTCGCTGCATGTTCCCACGCAAGGGATCCCACCGAAACAAACCACGTGAGGTCGTCACCCAAACCCGATGGAGGCGATCCACCCGCATTCCGGCAGCACCAACAGCCGGCATGCCCTCGCGCGGTCCGACATGGGCAATCGACTGCCAACGTTGGCCCTCGCGCTGGAAGTGCTCAAGGCCGGAGAGGCGCTGAAGCCAGAGGCTGTCGTGACCATCAAAGGCCATTGCATACACGCGCTCGTGACCCATTTCCGGGATCGCAACGAATCGGCGATGCGTACGATCCAATCGCAGCACACCATCGCTGCCCGCGACCCATGCAGTACCGTCGGGAGACAGCAGCATGACTTCGATATCCGCAGTCCCCAGGCCGCCCGCTTCGCCTGACGGGATATCCAGCATGATCTGGCCCGTCGCGGCATCACGTTGCTGGATCCCGCCGCCGGGCGCGGACA
>JBKJOY010000109.1:0-5787 GCA_046595415.1 Thermomonas sp. | reverse complement strand
GCGCAGGAACAAACGCTCGCGTGGGAAGAACTCAAGCGCGCTGAACGCGCGGCGCGTGGCGATCAAGATACGTCGGCACTGGCCGGGATTTCACGTGGCCTGCCCGAGTGGCAGCGCGCGGTGAAACTGCAGCACAAGGCGGCGCGCGTGGGTTTCGACTGGCCGGGCCCCGCGCCGGTGATCGAGAAACTGCACGAGGAAATCGAGGAGGTGCGCGTCGAGTTCGCGGCAGTCGCGGCCGATCCGGGCGATACCGATGCGCAATCGCGGCTTGAGGATGAACTGGGCGACCTGTTGTTTGTGTGCGCGAACCTGACCCGCCATGCCAAGGTCGATTTCGGCGCGGCCCTGCGTCGTGCCAACCACAAGTTCGAGCGCCGCTTCCGGATGATGGAGGCATTCGCGCAGGCCGATGGCGGGCTTGCCGGGCAATCACTGGAAGCGCAGGATCGTTACTGGCTGCAGGCCAAGCAAGCCGAGAAAGGAGATTCGGAATGAGCGCTCAGTTCGCCAGTTTTCGCGAGTTCTATCCGTACTATCTGGGCGAGCATTGCAACCGCGTGTGCCGTCGCCTGCATTTCGCCGGCAGTAGCCTGGCGCTTGGCTTCGTCGTGCTCGCAGGGATGCACGCTGATCCGCGCTGGCTGTTGGCGTCGCTGGTCTCTGGTTATGCCTTCGCGTGGGTCGGGCACTTCTTCTTCGAGCACAATCGTCCGGCCACCTTCAAGCATCCGCTGTATTCCTTCGCGGGCGATTGGGTGATGTTCAAGGACATCCTGGTCGGCAAGATCCCGTTCTGACCGGTGACCCATCCGCTTGTAACATCTGACCTGATTCTTCACGCCGTTTCCACTTCAAGCCGTGCATCTTTCACAAAGCTGAAGACGGAACATACCCCATGCGTACCCAGGAACAAGCTGGACTGGTTCTCATCGTCGAGGACAACCGAAATATCTCCGAGATGGTGGGTGAATATCTCGAAAGTCGCGGTTTCGAAGTCGACTATGCCTCCGATGGTCTGGATGGTTATCGGCTGGCGGCGGAAAACAATTACGACGTCATCGTGCTCGACCTGATGCTGCCGCGCCTGGACGGTATCGAGGTCTGCAAGCGCCTGCGCACCGAAGCACGCAAGTCCACGCCGGTGTTGATGCTGACCGCGCGCGACACGCTGGATGAAAAGCTGACCGGCCTTTCCTCCGGTGCAGACGATTACTTGACCAAGCCCTTCGCGATCCAGGAACTGGAGGCGCGCCTGCGTGCGCTGATCCGCCGCGAACGTCGGCAAGTCGGATCCGAAGTGCTGAAAGTGGCCGATCTGGTGCTCGATCCGGCCTCGCTGCGCGCGACCCGCGGCGGCAGCGAGCTGCAGCTTTCGCCGATCGGCCTGCGCCTGCTCACGATCCTGATGCGCGAATCACCGCGTGTCGTGAGCCGTCAGGAAATTGAACGCGAAATCTGGGGAAATGGCTTGCCTGACTCGGACACGTTGCGTAGTCACCTGTACAACTTGCGCAAGGTGATCGACAAGCCGTTCCAGAACGCGTTGCTGCATACCGTGCAAAGTGCCGGCTATCGCATCGCGGATATCTCCGGGCAGCTTGGCTAATTCGGAACCGGCCCTCAAGCGTGTCGTTGAACAGGCGCAACATCCGCATCGTGTTCCTGCTCCAGCTGGCAATCGTCAGCTTGGTCGTGGTGCTGTGCATGTTGGGTTTAGCCGACGCCAACCAGCAGCTCCCGTTCGCCACGGTGACGCTGGTGGCTATCGCACTTGCGCTGGCGTCGATCGTGGTGGTGACGTGGATGACGTATCGCGCGACCAAGCGGCTGTTCGCGCCGGTTGACTGGCTGCTGCGTGAAGTCTCGCGCTGGAATCCGGAGCAACCGGATACGCGCGCACTCTCGCCGGAAAAAATACCTGCCGAGGTACAGGGCAACACTCGAAAGATGGCAGATGCGTTGCATGCGCTGGGAGAGCGGGTAGATGCCTACATTGCTCGCGAACGCGACTTCACCCGCGACGCGAGCCACGAATTGCGCACCCCTTTGACTGTCATTCGTGTCGCCAGTGACTTGATCGCGCAGGATGACGCATTGTCGGAACGTTCGCGCCGCTCCCTGACGCGTATCCAGAGCGCCAATGCCGCGATGGAATCGATCATGGATGCCTTGTTGTTGCTGGCCCGGGATCGGGCGGTACCCCTGGAAATGGAGGACTTCCCTGTGCGCGATGTGGTCGAGGTCGAGGTCGAGCGCATCCGTCCGATGCTCGAAGGCACCGCCGTCGAGCTTGACGTGGTGATCGAGGCCGAACCCGAGCTGCACGCCCCGCCGCGCGTGTTGGGCGTGATGTTGCACAGCCTGCTCAGCAATGCGGTCCGCTATACCGACCAAGGCAGGATCCGGGTCCGCCTACTCGCGGATCGCATCGAGGTCGTGGACAGCGGAATCGGCATGGACGCGGCGACCTTGGCGAGTGCATTCAAGCCGTTCTACCGCCTTGATGCTGCTGCTGCCGGGGCGGGATTGGGGTTGTCCATCGCCCAACGGCTGGGCCAGCGCTGCCATTGGCCGCTGCAGATCACCAGTACCCCGGGTGTCGGCACACACGCCACGATCCTGTTTGCGGCTGTTAACCAGTAACTATTGGCCAGTAACCAAAGGCAGGCGTGCGGCCCGCGATGTTTGGATAAGTTGTCAACCGAATGTGCGGCGGCGCGTTCCCCCCACTTTCCCGGACACTTCACACCGCATGAGCAAGGTAGCGCGTCGTTCTTCTTTCCCCATTCGCAAGATTGGCATCACGCTCGCGGTCGTTGCGGTGCTAGGCATTGGTTGGCATTTCTGGAGCCAGCGCGGGACCGATACGGCCGATGGTGGCTACCGGACCGAGACCGTGCAGCGAGGCGACATCCGCGTGGCGATTTCGGCCACGGGCACCCTCAGCGCGATATCCACCATCACGGTGGGTAGCCAGATTTCCGGTTTGGTCACTGAGGTGCTGGCGGATTTCAATTCGCCGGTGAAGAAGGGCGACGTCCTGCTGAAGATCGACCCGAGCACCTATCAGGCGCAGATCGAGCAGGGTTCGGCACAGATCGCCAGCGCACAGGCGCAACTGCGCCAGGCGCAAGCGTCATTGCGCAATGCAACGCTGGATTACCAGCGCAAGAGTGATCTTGGCCGCCAGCAATTGGTCGCCAAGAGTGATGTGGACCTTGCCCGCTCAGCGCTCGATCAGGCACAGGCGCAGGTCAACTCGGCGCAGGCGCAGATCCGCCAGCAGGTGGCATCGACCCAAACCACGCGAGTCAACCTGCAGCGCACGGTGATCCGTTCGCCGGTCGATGGCGTGGTCCTGACCCGCAAGATCGAGCCGGGCCAGACCGTGGCAGCCAGCTTGCAGGCGCCGGAGCTGTTCACCATTGCCGAAGATCTGGCGAAGATGAAAATCGAACTGGCTGTGGACGAATCCGACATCGGTCAAGTCAGGGTCGGACAGTCGGTCAGCTTCAGTGCTGACGCGTTTCCTGATCGCAAATTCAATGGTGTGGTGGAACAGGTGCGGCTGTCCGCCACGACCTCCAACAACGTGGTCACCTATCCAGTGGTGGTGACGGTGGACAACAGTGACGGCACGCTGTTGCCGGGCCTGACCGTGAATGCCGAGATCGAAGTAAGCAAACTCAGCAACGTCCTGACCTTGGGTAATGCGGCGCTGCGCTTCAAGCCCGCGGATGGTTCGCCGTTGGCCGCCTTGCAGCCCGCTGGCCAGGGGCCGGGCCAAGGTCAGGGTCGTGCTCAAGCGGGCGGCGCGGGCATGGCCGAAGATCTGCAGGTCCTGGCCGCCGGCTTGCAGTTGCAGCCGGAACAACAAGCATCGTTCGATGTCGCGCTCCAGCAGATGAAACAGCGGCAAGCAGATCGTTCGGCGCAGGCATCCCGCGGGGGCGGGCAACAAGGCGGCAGCCGCTTGTTTGGGGGTGGCGGCGGTGGCGGCGGCGGTGGATTCCGCGCGGGCGGCGGCGGTCAAGGAGGCGGTGACGCCAGCATGCAGGCGCAGATGCGCGCGCGCATGCGTGATCGCTTCAACCAACAGTTTGCCGAATTCCGCGGCACCCTGGACGAACAGCAGCGTGGCAAGTGGGATTCGGCGCTGGAAGCGCAACTGAGCGCGAAGCGCGTCAGCATTTACACGCTGGAGAAAGGCAAGCCGCAAATCACCTCGGTGCGCCTGGGCGCCAGTGATGGCAGCAAGACCGAAGTCTCGGGCCGGACGATCAAGGAAGGTGATCAGGTCATTTCCGGTGAGCGCTCGGCGTCGGAGAGCAAGTGATGTCCGCAACTGGCCCGGCGCCGGTTCCAGTCATCCGCACGACAGGTCTCGGCAAGGTGTATTCCGCCGGGACCGAAGCCGAAGTCGTCGCGCTCACCGGCGTCGAGCTGAGCATTGGCCGTGGCGAGTTCGTGGCGATCATGGGGCCGTCGGGGTCGGGTAAATCCACCCTGATGAACCTGATCGGCTGTCTCGATACGCCTACCGCGGGGTCTTATTTCTGCGATGGCGTGGATGTCTCGACGCTCGATAAAGAAGAGCTCGCGGCATTGCGTCGCGACAAGATCGGTTTCGTATTCCAGGGCTTCCACCTGTTGCCGCGGATGGACGCGACCGACAATGTGGCGATGCCGCTGGGGTATGCCCGAATTCCCCACCACGAACGCCGCGAACGCGCGCGCGCGGCGCTGGCGTCGGTCGGATTGGCCGAACGAGCAGGCCATCGCCCGAATGAACTGTCGGGTGGACAGCAACAGCGCGTCGCGATTGCCCGCGCCCTGGTCAACAGCCCGCCGATCCTGTTGGCCGATGAGCCCACCGGTGCGCTGGACAGCAAGACCGGTGAAGAGATCCTGGGCCTGTTTAAAAAACTCCGCGACAACGGCCATACCGTGATCCTGATTACCCATGATGCGCACGTCGCCGCGCACGCGGATCGCACCTATGTGATGCGAGATGGCGAACTGCACGAAGAAACCAACGTGGAGGCCGCATGAGTTTCGTGGACATCCTGCGCACGGCGTTGTTCGCCTTGCGCGGCAACTGGATGCGCAGTGCACTGACGTCGCTTGGCGTGATCATCGGTATCGCCGCAGTCATCGTGATGGTCTCGATTGGCCAGGGCACACAGGCCGAGATCGACAAGATGGTCTCCGGGCTTGGTTCGCAGCGACTCGACATCGGCAGTTCGGGTGGCAGTGCGGGGGGCGCGCGCTCGGCGCAGGGCAGCCGCTGGAGCTTGACCGACGGTGACGTCGAAGCGATCGGCAACGAAGTTCCCGAAGCGCAATACGTGTCGGGTTCACTGCGCGGCGGCACTCAAGTCGTGTTTGCCGAGAACAACGCATCGACCCAATGGCAGGGCGTCCAAGCGGACTGGTTCACCATCAACGACTGGAAGGTCGAACAGGGCGACCTGTTCCAGACCAGCGACTACGGCGGTAGCACCAAGCCGGTGCTTCTCGGCGAAACAGTCCGCAAGACCTTGTTCGGCGACGACGATGGCATCGGCCAGACCGTGCGCCTGGGCCGCGTGCCCTTTACCGTGGTCGGCGTTTTTGCCCCCAAGGGGCAGGGCGGATTCGGCCAGGACCAGGACGACATGGTCGTGGTGCCACTGGAAGTTGCACGGCGCAGGCTGTCCAATTCCCAATCGATGCCGCCCGGGGCGGTGCAACAGATCTCGGTGGGCGTTGATGACGCCAGGAACCTGGCCAGCGCGCAGAGCG
>JBKJOY010000045.1:0-3542 GCA_046595415.1 Thermomonas sp. | reverse complement strand
GTGCCGCGGTGAAATACCTGGGCCACCTGCACCGCATGTTCGGTCACCAATGGCAGCAGACGGCGATGGCCTACAACGCCGGCGACGGCGCACTGAAGGCCTCGCGACGCAAGCACGCACGCCGCCTGTCCGGGATCACCCGCAGTTATCCGGTGAAACTGCATGCGATCGCATGCCTGTTCATCGAGCAAGGCAACAATGATCGCTGGCAGCAAGCCATCCAACGCCCGCTTCCGCGCCTGGCCCCACGCACGCTGCCCAGCAGTACCCACAACCTGCGCGGCTGGGCTCGAGCGCAGGGACTGGACCCGGATCTGGTCATCGCACTCAATCCCGGCTGGCACAGCGGCAGCCGCGACATCCTCGCCCCCGTGACAAGCCATGCAACCGCTGGCCCGCGCGGCCATCGCAAGGCAAACTAGAGCATCCGCTCGAAGCGCCCCGGCGCTGCACATCCACAGGAGAGACCATGGGATTCCTACAGGGCAAGCGCGCGCTGGTCACCGGCATCGCGAGCCAACGTTCGATCGCAAGCGGCATCGCCGATGCCATGCATCGGCAAGGCGCGGAACTGGCGTTGACCTACCAGAACGACAAATTGAAATCGCGGGTCGAGGCCGCTGCCGCCGGATATGGCAGCAATATAGTCTTGCCGCTGGACGTGGCAGACGATGGCCAGATCGATGCCTGCTTCAGCGAACTTGGCAAGCACTGGGACGGCTTCGACATCCTGGTGCATTGCATCGCATTCGCCCCGCGCGAGGCGATCGAAGGCGATTTCCTGGATGGCATCACCCGCGAGAATTACCACATCGCTCACGACATCAGCGCCTACTCGCTGGCCGCGCTGGGCAAGGCGGCACGCCCGATGATGAAAGGCCGCAACGGCGCGGTGCTCACCTTGAGCTACCTGGGTGCGGAACGAGCGCTGGCCAACTACAACACCATGGGCGTGGCCAAGGCGAGTCTGGAAGCCACCGTTCGCTACATGGCAATGGCGCTTGGACCGGAAGGTACGCGCGTGAATGCCATTTCTGCAGGTCCGATCCGCACCTTGGCAGCATCAGGCGTGGCCAATTTCCGCAAGATGTTGACTCAGTTCGAGGCCGCTGCACCGCTGCGGCGCGTGGTGACCATCGAGGACGTCGGCAATGCCGCCGCGTTCCTGTGCTCCGACCTGGCCGCAGGCATCACCGGCGAAATCACCTATGTCGATGCCGGCTATAACATCATGGGCATGAGCGGCATCGACTGACGCAAACCACGACCGTCCACATGGAAACGCCCCGAAAGTCGGGGCGTTTTCGCATAACCAATCAGGCAAATGACTCGATCAAAGATTGTTCTCCGCCACTTTGATCTGGTACTTCGCGCGTGACGCCCGCACGTAAGCTTTCTGTGCATCGATGCCCGCAACGTTAGCCAGTTGGCCGCGCATCTGGTCGCGTTCCTGCGCGCTGGCCTTGGTCAAGTCGCCATCACGCACGGCACGGATTGCGTACACCATGTATTGGCCGCCGATCTCGATCTTGTCTATCGGCATCAGGTTGTTACTCAGGCGCGGTGCAGCGAAGAATGCCTGTGCTGCCGCCCGTGACGGAATCGCACTGCTCCGCTCAAGTGCATTCATTTCCGACATGACCAACTTCGCAGCATCCGCTGCCTTGGCGAGCGTATTCGTCTTGGCGTCTTTCACCAGCGCGTCCGCCGCAGCTTCGGCAGCCTTGCGCTGACGATCAAGGTGAATGGCCGCGACCACTGCCTCTGAGACTTCTGCAAGCGGACGCGGGCGCTCGGGATTGTGTTCGATCACCCGGATCATGACGCTGTGATTGGGCCCCAATTCGATCGGATCGCTTGCCGTGCCGTCTTCGATCAAATTGTCGGAGAAGGCAGCACGCAATATCTTCTGGTTGCCCGCGAGCCCGGGGCCACCCGCACGCGAGAACGCGGGCGTGGTCATCACTTCCAGACCCATGGCCTTGGCAGCGGGCTCCAGCGAACTCGGGTTTTTGTAGACCTGGTCGACGAGTTTGCCGCTCACTTCATTGTAGGCACGCTCACGTTCGGACTCCTGCAGTTCGGCCTCCAGTTGTGCGCGCACTTCCTCGAATGGGCGCTGGGTGCCTGTGCGGATTTCGCCGACCCTGATGACGTGCCAGCCGAAGTCGCTCTTGACCGGACCACGGATCTCACCAGATTTCATCGCGAACGCAGCGTCCTCGAACGGGCCAGGCAAGCTGCCCTTGGTCATCAGGCCAAGATCGCCCCCCTTGTCTTTTGAACCGGCATCCTCGCTATTGGCCTTTGCCAACGCTGCGAAATCAGCGCCGGGTGCACGCGCCTGTGCTGCCAGTTTGGTCGCACGCGCCTCGGCAGCCTTCTTGTCCGCGTCACTGGCATCCGCCGCGACCTGGACCAGGATGTGCGAGACCTGCCGCTGTTCCGCCGCAGAGAATTTCGCGGCTCCATCCTGATAGCGCTTGGTCAATGCCGCTTCATCAACCAGCGGTGGAGGCAGCGTAGCGCCATCCACTTCGACATATTCCAGACGCACCGTTTCCGGTTGGCGATAGCCAGCCGCATGCGTCTTGTACCAATCCTGGATTTGCGCCGGTGTCACCAGGGCAAGATCCGCAGGCACGGGCGGCATCATGACGAAACTGACATCGCGCTGTTCACCCAGCAAACGCATCACACGATCGACTTCGGCATTGGTAACGAAGGCCGACTGCGCCAGATGACTCGGGATCAACCCATACTGGAGTTTGTCGCGCATCCGCGTTTCGAAGTCTCGCGGTGTTTGCGGCGGACTCTGCGAGGCAAGCAGCAACTGATAGCGATCGGCATCGAACTTGCCATCCACCTGGAAGTCGGGCACATCCTGGATCGCCTTGCGGACTTCACCGTCGCTGACCACGATGCCGTCACTTTCGGCGGCCAGGCGCATGACCTGTTCGTCGATCATGTCGTCCAGCACCTTGCGTTTGTTTCCGAGCGACTCGAACGCCTTGGCATCGAACTTGTCACCCTGTTCGTCCCGTGCACGCATGCGCGCCTGCTCGAAGCGCTGGCGGAATTCGGCATTGTCGATGTCATGGGTGCGCCACAGATAGGTCACTGGCCACACCTGCGGCGCCGACCGCCACCAAGCTGGTGGCTGCGCGATATGCGCCGCATAGGTGTCCACACGTTGCGACATGTAGGATTCCATCCCAAAGAATGCAAATGGCACGATCAGCAGTCCAAGGATGACCGTGGCAATCCAGCCGGAGGTCTTGTCACGGAGTTTCTGCAGCATGGGCGGTGACTGTGTAAGGCGTAGCCGTCTAGTTTAGCTTGCCGAGCAGCAAACTGCCCGTCCATCTGGCGTCAACGGACGCAGGCAAAAAAAAAGAAGGCGCCGCTTCCGGCGCCTTCTTCAACTCATAAGTGGCGGAGTGGACGGGACTCGAACCCGCGACCTCCGGCGTGACAGGCCAGCATTCTAACCGACTGAACTACCACTCCGCTGAGACGAGCCATGTTAGCGGACAGTTTAA
>JBKJOY010000361.1:0-3434 GCA_046595415.1 Thermomonas sp. | reverse complement strand
GCGATGCTGTGTGCACGCCTATTCAAGGGGCATATCGGCCAGCCATTCCCCGATGAATTGCTGACCAGCGTGCCGATTGCCGGCGCGATTTTGGTCTTGGTTGGGATTGCGTTGCTGCGTTGGCGGTCATTGCCGGCTCACGCGTTCGGCCTGTTGCTGGCGATGGCGGTGTTGCATGCGGCTGCAACGCCCCTGCTCAAGACGCAGTTCGACTTCACCCCCACCGCCAGGGTCATCAGCGCAGCGCAACGCGCCGGCACGCGCGTGGCTTTCATCGGTGAGTACCAGTTGCAATTCCAATTCGCCGGTCGATTACACGACCCCTTGCTGGTGCTTGATGAAGCAGATGCACGTGCGTGGGCATCGGATAATCCCGAGCATCTGATCGTCGTCAATTCGCTGGATGCGTGGACGCTGGCCGGTCCGCAGCCTGTGATCCAGCAGCGCTTCCGCACCCGATGGATCCAGGTCTGGCGCGCCGGGCAATGGCGTACGTTACCGGCGCAGCAAATCGCCTTGCGGCCGGGCGAGGGCGAGTTGCGCAATTCGCCGCGCTGACAAAAAAGTTTACTGCGTTGTCCACTGCAGTCCTTGCAACGCGCGTGTTCGGTCAGGGCAGTCCCGTGTAGGGATTGACCTCGCCGAGACCGGGCGGTCGCAGGGTGTAACGCTTGTACGTCCACTGGTATTGCGCCATGTCGCGACGCGCGATGGCTTCCACCATCGCATTGAGCGCAGCGACCGACTCGCGTGGGTCATTACTGGCGAGCTCGGCCGGCACTTGCTGGAAATGCAGTGCAAATCGGGGTGAAGCCTCGCCCGGCAACCGCTCGCACCAAGCCACCAAGACCCGCGCACCACTGCGCGCCGCCAAGCGGCCCAGCAACGTCATTGTCAGCGCCTGCACGTCGAAGAAAGGCGCGAATTCCCCATCGCCCACCTTCGGTTGCTGGTCGGGCAGGATCCCGATCACGCCGCCTTTCTGCAGGCGCTTGAGCAGCGTGCGCACACCGCTGGCTTCGG
This sequence comes from Thermomonas sp., assembly GCA_046595415.1. Classification (GTDB taxonomy): domain Bacteria; phylum Pseudomonadota; class Gammaproteobacteria; order Xanthomonadales; family Xanthomonadaceae; genus Thermomonas. Next base: position 2,411 of record JBKJOY010000361.1, on the reverse strand, counting down.
CCCGCACCTGTTCCACCTGCCCGCCGGCGTTGGCGCGGACACGGCGCAGGAATGCTTCACCCGTCGCGCTTTCCGGCGCCCGGTACAGGATCGCCAGCGGCGTCTTCATCGCCAACCACTGGTTCAGCAGTTCCCAGTTGCCCATATGCGGCGCAGCCACGATCAAACCGCGACCATCTGCCAATGCGGCATCGAACAGTTCAACGCCATGATATTCGACGATGTCGGCCAGATTGCGTCCCGCCGGACGCGTCCACAGGCGCAGGGTTTCCAGCGCCTGCCGCGCGGTGGTGCGCAGGATGGCGCGATGTAGCGCCTTGCGCTCCGCGGCGTCCAACTGCGGCATCGCCAGTTCCAGGTTGCGCCGAGCCACCCGGGATTCGCGTGCGTTCACCCGAATCCACCAACTGGCAATCGCATCGGCCAGTGCGCGCAGCCACGACCACGGCAGCCGGGCCAGGCTCCAGGCAAGGGCGTACAGCAGGGTGGCGGCAAGGTGGGGCATGCCGTTCAGTCTAGCGGTCTGCCGGGTTAGGCTTGCGCGCATGCTTGCCCTGATCCAGCGCGTGACCGCAGCCAAGGTAGTCGTGGACGATGCCGTTGTCGGCGCGATTGGTCACGGCTTGCTGGCGCTGGTGGCGATGGAGCCAGGAGATAGCGAGGCGCAGATCGCGCGGATGGCGCAGCGGCTGGTCGGCTATCGGGTGTTCGCCGATGATGCCGGCAAGATGAATCGCTCCCTCGCGGATACCCGAGGCGGCTTGCTGTTGGTGAGCCAGTTCACCTTGGCCGCCGATACCCGCAGCGGCATGCGCCCGAGCTTTACGACTGCCGCCGCGCCGGCCGAGGCGGAACTCGGGTTCAACCGGTTGGTCGAACACTGCCGCGTGATTCATCCGCCAGGGGTGGAAACCGGGCGGTTCGGTACCCATATGGTGATCAGCTTGGTCAATGACGGGCCTGTCACTTTTCTGCTGCGCCCCTGAAAGCGGGGCAGATTCTCCTCGGGAATGCCCTGTGGGGCTTCCGCACCAAGACCACCGATCCATGATTGGCGCCGTGTTCAGCGTCAGCGCAAGCCAAACGCCCAGCCGCGCGGTATAATGCTGGGTTCACTTCGCGTCATTTTAATGGTAGCCCGATCCATGGCAAACGAACGGCAAACAGCCCCGCAGTCCGACATCAAGATCCTGATCAGCAAGGGTCTGGAGCAGGGCTACCTGACCTACGCCGAAGTCAACGATCACCTGCCCGACGACATGGTCGATCCGGAGCAGATCGAAGACATCATCGGCATGATCAATGGCATGGGCATCGAGGTGCATGAAGTTGCGCCGGATGCCGAAACGCTGCTGCTCGCCGGCCAGTCCGCCAGCGGTCGTGAAGTCGACGACACCGCTGCCGAGGAAGCCGCCGCGGCGCTGACCTCACTGGATTCGGAAGGTGGCCGCACCACCGACCCGGTGCGCATGTACATGCGCGAAATGGGTACGGTCGAGCTGCTGACCCGCGAAGGCGAAATCGCGATTGCCAAGCGCATCGAGGAAGGCCTGCTGCAGATGGCCACCGCGCTGGCGACGTTCCCGGCATCTGCCCAGCAGTTGCTGGAAGACTACGAGCTGCACAAGGCTGGCAAGAAGCGCTTGGCAGAAATCGTGGTCGGCTTCATCGAAACCGAAGAAGAAATGGCGGCTGCCGATCAAGCCAAGCAGGAAGCTGCTGCGGCTGCGCTTGAAGCGGCCGAGAATGCCGAAGAAGGCGACGAGGACGACGAGGACGAGGGCGAGGCCGAAGAAGCAGGCCCGACCGGTCCCGATCCGGTGGAAGTCGCCGCGCGCATGGAAGCCATGGGCGCCGCGTTCACCCGGTTCCAGAAGGCGTACGCGAAGGGTGGCGCGACCGCCAAGCCGGCGCTGAAGGCACGCGAGGAAATCGCCGAGATCTTCCTGACCTTCAAGTTGCCGCTGCCGTTGACCGATGTGCTGGTCAACCAGTTGCGCGCCGTCGTCGGCAAGGTCAAGGAGCGCGAACGTCGCATCCTGGACCTGTCCACCCGCGTGGCGCGCATGCCGCGCAAGGACTTCATCAAGGCGTGGGATGGCAACCAGACCAACCTCGGTTGGGTCGACGAGCTGCTGAAGCGCAAGCAGAAGTGGGGTTCAGGCCTGCGCGATGTGCGGGACAACATCATCGCCGAGCAGGAAGCGACGATCGTCATCGAAAAGTCGATGGGCGTGACCCTGGCCGACCTCAAGGAAATCAACCGGGTCATGGCCTATGGCGAAGCCAAGGCGCGCAAGGCCAAGAAGGAAATGGTCGAGGCCAACCTGCGCCTGGTGATTTCCATCGCCAAGAAGTACACCAATCGCGGCCTGCAGTTCCTCGACCTGATCCAGGAAGGCAACATCGGC
>JBKJOY010000321.1:0-7951 GCA_046595415.1 Thermomonas sp. | reverse complement strand
TGTTCCGCCGTCGCCGCACCGACGACCGCGAACGGGCAGCGTTCGCGCGCGCACAGGGCTGCGAATTCCGCCACCCGCGCCTGGTGGATGCCCAGTACATAACGCTCTTGCGATTCGTTGCACCACAGCTGCATCGGCGAAAGAGAAGCATCGTCGCTGGGGATCAAGTCGAGATCGATCACGCCGCCCACGCTGGAGTCATGCAGCAGCTCGGGGATCGCGTTCGACAGGCCGCCGGCGCCGACATCGTGGATCGACTGGATCGGGTTATCACCCGCCATCGCGACGCAGCGGTCGATGACTTCCTGCGCGCGACGCTCCATTTCGGGGTTGTCGCGCTGCACCGAGGCGAAGTCGATCGCTTCGCTGCTGCTGCCGCCGGTGACCGAACTGGCGGCGCCGCCACCAAGACCGATCAGCATTGCCGGGCCGCCCAGCACGATCACCGCATCGCCCGGCGCCAACAGACGTTTGGCGACCATCGTGCGGTCCATCGCGCCGATGCCGCCGGCCAACATGATCGGCTTGTCGTACGCGCGGGTCAGACGGGCGCCGTCAGCGGTGCTGCCTTCAGCAAGCTCGAACGTGCGGAAGTAGCCGACCAGGTTCGGCCGGCCGAATTCATTGCTGAACGCGGCGGCGCCGAGCGGGCCATCCAACATGATGTCCAATGCCGGCGCCATGCGCGGGTTGAGCGGGCGGTCCGGCGTGTCCCCAAAGTGCTCCCACGGTTGTGGCAATCCCGGGATGCGCAGATGGGACACCGAGAAGCCGCACAGGCCCGCCTTCGGGCGTCCGCCACGGCCGGTCGCGCCTTCGTCGCGGATCTCGCCGCCAGCGCCGGTCGATGCGCCAGGGAAGGGCGCGATCGCAGTCGGATGATTGTGGGTTTCGACCTTGATGCAGAACGCGCTGTCGGCCACGTCTTCAGCGCGATAGCGCTGGCTGACAGGGTCCGGGCGGAAGCGCGACGTCGCATAACCGGCAACCACCGCGGCGTTGTCGCTGTAAGCCGACAGGGTGTGCTCCGGCGCATGCGCATGGGTGTTCTTGATCATGCCGAACAGCGTCACCGGCGCGCCGGCCTGCTGCATCTCGCGACCATCAATGGTCCAGCTGGCGTTGAAGATCTTGTGCCGGCAATGCTCGGAATTGGCCTGCGCGAACATCATGAGTTCGACATCATGCGGATCGCGGCCCAAGGCGCCGAAACGCTCGCGCAGGTAATCGATCTCGTCCTGCGCCATCGCCAGTCCGAGGCGCGTATTGGCGTCCTCCAACTGAGCCAGCGGTATGACTTCGAGCGCGCCACGCGGCAACGCGTCGAACAAGGCCGCACCAGCGTCTCGCGTCATCAACAAGGACTGGGTCATCGGGTCGTGCAACAGCTTGGCCAAGGCGGCTTGCACGACGACATCCTCCGGCCAACCCGTCATGTCCAAGCGCATGCCGCGCTCGACCCGCAGCACCGGCAAGCCCGCACCACGCAACAATTCGGTGGCCTTGCTGGCCCACGGCGACAACGTGCCCAAGCGCGGGACCACGTAGCGCGTTACGACGCCCACGGCCGCATCGGCATGCACCGGCTGCGCTTGCAGGATGCGGCCGAGCGTCGTCAGTTCAGGCGTCTGCGCTGGTTCGGGCTGGACCCAATAGCCATGCCAACTGTCGATGAGTCGCAACGCCGGGGCAATGGCGTTGAGGCGGGCTTGCAAGCGGTCGCGCCGAAACGGCGACAGGGCGCGGGCGCCCTCGAGGACGATCATGTCCGGGAGATGGTGACGATGGGCTGCAGATTGTAGCCGAGGCCGGCCACCAACCGGGGCCGGCTCCATTTCCCGGCCATGTGCTGGCCGCTCCGCAGATCAGGTACCGATCGCGGCCGTACGTTCCGCGTCGATCTTTTCCAAGCGCTGCAGGAGCTCATCGGGCGGCAAGTAACCGCCCAGCAGCTTCCCATCAGCGGTCAACAGCATCGGCGTGCCTTCCAGGCCCATGCGCTGGCCGGCCGCGTACTGCATGGTCACCGGATTTGGGCAGGACTTGGCCGCGATCGAATGGTCGCTCTTGGCATCGGTGAGCGCCTTGCGGCGGTCATCCGCGCACCAGACGGAGACCATTTTCTTGTAATCGTCGCTGCCGATGCCGGCGCGCGGGAAGGCCATGTATTCGACCTCGATACCCCGTTTCGTGTACTCGGCGATATCGTTGTGGAACTTGCGGCAATATCCGCACTCGATATCGGTCAACACCACCACGGTGTGCTTGGTCGGACCTGCAGGCGCGAAGACGATGCGGTCGCTGACCGGCAATGTCTTCAGCACGTCGCCACGCAGCTTGGCCATCGCGGCTTCGGCCATGTCCTTGCGCTTGACCACATCCAGCAGGCCGCCCTGGAACAGGTATTTGCCGTCATCGCTGACGTACACCACCTGCCCTCCCGCCACGACTTCGCGGAACCCGGCTATCGGTGCAGGACCAATGCGGTCGATGCTGACCCTGGGGCTCAATCCCTTCAGCACGTCGCGTACGACGGCTTCGGGCGTGCCGGCAACGATCTTGGCTTCCGCCACGGTGGTGACGGGCGGCGATGTATCGGCCTTTGCTGGAACGGCGGCGGCGGCCGGGGTGGCCGACTGGGCACACGCGCTCAGGCTCATGGCACTGAACAGGGCCGCGATGGCAAAACGTCTCATCATGTAATCCTAAGCGGGGGCGCGTGTTCGACCATGACAGCTGCGCGGGGTTCCAACGATTGTCGCATGCAGTGATGAAGGGGCCCTGTGCCGAACGTCAGCCGTGATGCCCGTCACCCGTGCTGTTCACGCACGCGGATGGTGCTTGGCGTGCACGCTGCGCAGATGCTCGCGCGCCACCAGGGTGTAGATCTGGGTCGTGGACAGCGAACTGTGGCCCAGCAGCATCTGCAACGCGCGCAAATCAGCGCCGTGGTTGAGCAGATGGGTCGCGAAGCTGTGGCGCAGCCCATGCGGGCTGATCCGGGCGGGATCGATGCCGGCTAACGCTGCGCTGCGCTTGACCAGCCACCAGAAGGCTTGCCGGGTCAACGCGCGGCCTTTGCCATCGACGAACAACCCCGCGGCATCGCGAGCACGAACCAACAAGGCTGGCCGCGACTCGCCCAGGTAGCGCTGCAACCAGTGCTGGGATTCCTCGCCCAGCGGCACCAAGCGCTCCTTGCCGCCCTTGCCGCGCACGCGCAAGACGCCTTGTCGCAAGTTGATCGCGGTCGCCGGCAACTCGACCAATTCGCTGACCCGCAAGCCGCAGGCATACATCAATTCCAGCATCGAGCGGTCGCGCAGGCCTTCGCTGGTCATGATGTCGGGGGTAGCCAGCAAGGCGTCGACTTGCGCCTCGGACAAGGCTTTTGGCAATGAACGCGGCAGGTTCGGCGGCTGCAGGAGCGCAGTCGGATCGTCCTGCCGGTCACCCCGGCGCACGCAATGCGCATGGAACGCACGCAGCGAGGACAGCAAGCGGGCATTGCTGCGCGCGGTGTAACCGGCGGTCGTGCGCATCGCGAGGTAATCGAACAGGGCTGCCCGGTCGAGATGGGTGAGATCCGTTCGGGCAACACCTGCTGAAGCGTGGGTCCCAGCCCAGCGCGCCAGCCCCTGCAAATCGCTCCTGTACGCAGACAAAGACGCCGCCGCCAAGCCACGTTCCGCCCAGATCGAATCGATGAAGCGCTCGATCGCCAGCGCATCCACGTCCGCCAGCGGCGGCAGCGATTGGGCGAACTGACGGCGATCCGCAATGGTCGGCATGCCGCCAGACTAGCCGCCGGGCCGCCCGCTTGTCGCCTGTATCCTGTGCCGATGTCGACACCTTCTCCCGCACCTCTTCCCTCACAAGCAGGCAGCCGAGCGCTGGTCGGCTGGCGCCTGCTGGCGCTGATGTACGACTTCTTTCCGGTACTGGCGTTGTGGTTCGTCGCTGCGGGCGCGTTCACCCTGCTGCACGGCGATGCGGTGCGTGGCGGCTGGCTGGGCGCCATCGAGTTCGTGGCGTTGTGGGCGGTGTCCGGCCTGTACGCCACGATCAGCTGGCGACGCGGCGGCCAGACCATCGGCATGCGGCCGTGGCAGATGCGCGTCGTCGCTGCCGGGGATGCAAGCAATGCGTCATTGAGGACGCTGTGGCTGCGTTACGCCGTGGGCAGCGCGTCCTTGCTGCTGGCCGGCGCTGGCTTCTGGTGGGCATGGATCGACCGCGATCGCTTGACCTGGCATGACCGCGTCAGCGGGACGCGGATGCTGCGGGGTTGATCAGCCCGATCGCCGTTTGAACAGCAGACCTGACACACCGAGCATGATGAGCGGCGGCAGCGCGTAGGCGATGCGATAGTCGAAGCGGAATACGCCCGCCATTTTCGAAAACATCAGCTGCAGCATCCAGAAGCCGAGCGCAAACACGATGCCCATGAACAGGCGCTTGCCATAGCCACCGCTGCGCAGGGTGCCAAAGGCAAACGGGATCGCGGCCAGGCACAGGGCCAGCACGTTGAACGGGTAGAACCAGCGGCCCCAGTAGACTTCCTCGAACTCGCCTGCCTCCAGGTCATTGCGGACCCGATAGGCGATTGTGTCGCGCAGTTCCAGGCTACCCATGTTGTGCGGACTGGTGATGCTGGCGGCAAGCGCTGCCTCGTCCAGCTTCGAATCCCAACGTTCTTCACCGACCATGACGCGCTTGACCGATTTTTGGCCGAAGGTCGTGCGCTCCACGTTGCGCAGCAGCCAGCCACCGGGGCGGTGTTCGGCAGTTTCGACGTTCGAGATCGATTGCAGGCGGCCGTCACTTTCGAACTGGAAGAGGCGGACGCCGCGCAATTCCAACCAGTGGTCGCCACCACTGACTTTCTGCTCGCCGGTGCGCGCGTTCAGGAACATCTCGCCCTCGCGCGCCCACAGACCGCTGTATTGCGCCATCACCATGTTGGTATTGCGCATGCTCTTGATCGACTGGGCTCGCTCCTCGCCCCACGGGGCCACCGTTTCGCCATTGGCAACCATCAACAGGGTGAGCAAGGTCAGCGAGAATGCCACCGACGCCGTCAGGCGACGCCGCGACAAGCCCAGCGCGCGCAATGCGGTCAGCTCAGACGTGGCCGCCAACTGGCCGAGTCCCAGCATCGCGCCGATCACGGCCGCAGTGGGAAACAGGTTGTAGGCGCGCCAGGGGATCGACAAACATATCGCCGCAATAGCGTGGTTGATCGTATAACCACCCTTGCCGACGCTGCCGAACTCCCCTGCGAAGGCAAGCACCACATCCAGTCCCAGCAAGACACCCCATGTGCCCAGCACGCTGAAGATCACCGTGCGGGCAATGTAGTGGTCGTGCAGTTTCGGAAGCAGGTTCATCGGCGCCACCAAGGCCTGGCGACGCGTCCGTCCCGCATATAAAGCCATGCGCTCAAGGCCAGCATCGGCAACAGCAACCACCACAGGCCGGCCGCAGGCGGCAGGGTGCCATCGGCCAGCCACTGGGTGCCCAGCACCATCATGAGGACGCCCACCATATAGGCCAGGAACGCGAGCAGCATCGAGCCATAACGCGCTTGCCGCGGCGAGCTGCGCGACAGCGGCACGGCCAACAAGACAAACGCAAGCGCAAGCAGCGGAGGTGCGATCCGCCAGTGCACCTGCGCCACCACTGCGGGCTTCGGATCACCCAGTAATTCGCTGAACGGCTTGAACGCGGGATCATTGCTGGGACGTTTGTCATCGGGTCCCGGCAGCTGCATCTCGTTGCGCGCATAGCGCATCAGCCGGTAGTCGAGATTCTTGCCTGCCAGCGGGCCTTCGACCCTAAAACCGTCCTGGAGCGCCAGCACGCGCGCGCCTTCGTCGCGGTACAGCTCGCCACTGCGCGCGGTAGCCACATCCATGCGTTCACCGCGCTCGCGATAGACGAATACCCGCCCGAGTTTGGTGCCATCACTGGACATGCTGCCGGTGTAGGCCACGCCGCCATTGGACATCAGGGTGAACCGGCCCGGCTCGAGGCCTGCTACCAGCAGGTTCTTGTTGGCCTCGGCGACCATGTTGCGGGCCTTGCCGTCGGCCCATGGACCCAGCCATACCGAACTCAAGGCAATCAGGGCGATAGCCGGAACCGCCACCAGCAGCACCGGACGCAGCAAGCGCTTTGGTCCAACGCCCACCGCCGACAACACGAACATTTCCGAATCCCGATACAACCGGCCAAGCGCCATCAGGTAGCCCAGCAACAGCGCCAGCGGCAGGATCAACGGCAAGTAGCGGATCAGGCGCAGGCCCAGTTGCGATGCCAACAGGGTCGGCGGCACCTTGCCTCGCGCCATCTCACCCAGCAGATCGGCGAACAATCCGCCCAGGCTGACCATCGACAGCACCACCAGCGCCGCCAACACGGATCGGGCGATCTCACTGCTCAGGTAACGGTCCAGCTTCGGCATCAGGCCCTGCTTGAATGGGAACTTGCTTTAGAATTCGGGGTTCAGTCTTCAGTGCTGCCCGCATCTGTACGCGGCTGCGCATTGTAAGCACTGCCGCAACCCTTGCCGATGAGGCGGTCCCGTGGACTGCTGCGCAGGGATCCTGCGAACCCCTTTCCTCCCCCGGAACCTTCATCCATGAGCCTAGAATTCAACCTGAACCAGTCCTCGCCCGCCTCGGCCGCTGTCGATTGTGTGATCGTCGGTGCCTTCGCCGATGGCAGCCTGACCCCGGCCGGCAATGCCATAGACACCGCCAGCGCGGGCCGCCTCAAAGCGCTGATCGCGCGCGGCGACATCGTCGGCAAGACCGGCAAGACCGCGCTGCTGCATGATCTGGCTGGCGTGACCGCGCCACGCGTCCTGGTCATTGGCCTGGGCGAGGTCGCCAAGTTCGGGGTACCGCAATACCTGAAAGCGGTCGGCGACGCCGCGCGGACGCTGAAGACTGGCGCCGTCACCTCGGCGCTGTTCACCTTGGGCGACATCGAGGTCAAGGGCCGCGATGCCGCGTGGAACATCCGTAGTGCCGTGATCGCGGCCGACCACGCCTGCTACCGCTACATCGCAACGCTGGGCGCGAAGAACAAGAAGCGCGACGAAACCGGCCTGGTCGGTTTCGACATCGCCGGTACGGACGACGTCGCGCTTGCACATGGCGTCGCGATCCCCGCCGGCGTCGCCCACACGCGCGCCCTCGGTGACCTGCCGCCGAATATCTGCACGCCGGCCTACCTCGCCGAACAAGCGCAGGCCTTCGCCGCGCGCACTGACGGCGTTGAATGCGAAGTGCTGGACGACGCCGCGATGGAAGCGCTCGGCATGGGTTCCCTGCTCGCGGTCGCACGCGGCTCGGCCAACCGGCCGCATCTGATCGTGCTCAAGTACAACGGCGGCGGTGACGCCAAACCCTACGTGCTGGTCGGCAAGGGCATCACCTTCGACACCGGCGGCGTCAACCTGAAGACGCAGGGCGGCATCGAGGAAATGAAGTACGACATGTGTGGCGCCGCCACCGTGCTTGGCACCTTCGTGGCCACGGTCGGCATGCAGTTGCCGGTCAACCTGGTGTGCATTGCCGCCGCGGTCGAGAACGCGATCGATGGCAATGCCTATCGTCCGAGCGATGTCATCACCAGCATGTCCGGCAAGACCATTGAAGTGGGCAATACCGATGCCGAGGGCCGCTTGATCCTGTGCGACGCGCTGACCTATGCACAACGCTTCGAGCCTGCCGCGCTGATCGATGTGGCGACCCTGACCGGCGCCTGCATGGTCGCGCTGGGCCGCTACGCCGCTGGCGTGATGACCAAATCCAACGACGACCTGGCGCGCGAACTGATCGATGCCGGCGAGACCGTGTTCGATCGCGCCTGGCAGCTGCCGTTATGGGACGAATACCAGGGCCAGCTGGATTCGCAGTTCGCCGACGTCTACAACATCGGC
>JBKJOY010000250.1:0-4453 GCA_046595415.1 Thermomonas sp. | reverse complement strand
AGATGACCGTGGTCGCGGCCGACGGCCAGTACGTGCACCCGGTGACCGTGGATGAGTTCCGCATCGCCACGGCTGAAACCTTCGACGTGATCGTCGAGCCGAGCGGGCAGGATGCGTTCACGATTTTCGCCCAGGACCTGGGACGCACCGGGTATGTGAGCGGCACCCTGGCCGTGCGCGAGGGATTGCGAGCGCCAGTGCCCGCAGTCGACCCGCGCCCGATCCTGACCATGTCCGACATGGGAATGGGTGATATGGGCATGGGTGGCCACGACATGTCGTCGATGTCCGGGTCTGCCGCGGCGCCAGCCATGGCCGGGATGGATCACGGCAACATGGCGGGAATGGATCACGGCAACATGGCCGGAATGGCCGATATGGAAGGCGCGAAGAACAGCGCAGGCGAGACGGCCCGCATGTCGGCCGATTCAATGGACGGCATGGAAATGGGCAGCATGGACATGCGTCCGCCGAGCGGCAATCCGCTGGTGGACATGCGTTCGATGGCCTCAGCGCCGAATCTCTCCGACCCGGGCATCGGCCTGCGCGACAACGGCCGCAAGGTGCTGACCTATGCGATGCTCAAGAGCACGTTCGAAGACCCCGATGGCCGCGACCCGGGCCGCGACATCGAACTGCATTTGACCGGTCACATGGAAAAATTCGCCTGGTCGTTCAACGGCCAGAAATTCTCCGACGTGGAGCCATTGCGGTTCAGCTACGGCGAGCGCCTGCGGATCGTGCTGGTCAACGACACCATGATGACCCACCCGATCCACCTGCACGGCATGTGGAGCGACCTGGAGGACGAACAAGGCAACTTCCTCGTGCGCAAGCACACCATCGACATGCCGCCTGGCAGCAAGCGCAGCTACCGCGTGCGCGCAGACGCGCTTGGCGGCTGGGCCTATCACTGCCACCTGCTGTACCACATGGAAGCCGGCATGATGCGCGAAGTACGGGTGGAGGAGTCGACATGAGCGCACCCAGCACGTCCATCGTGAATCGCATGGCGCTCGCAATCGCAGCAGCCATGGCGTTGGTTGCCAGTCCTGTGACGGCGCAGGTGATGGACCACTCCAAGATGAACATGCCGATGCCGATGCCGATGCCGAAACCGGCGGCAAAGGCCGCAGCTCCGGCGAAGAAAGCGGCCGTCAAGGCGCCAGCCAAAAAGGCAGCAGCCAAAAAAGTGCCGCTGAAGAAGAAACCCACTGCCGCGACCAGGCCGGCCATGGATCATTCGATGATTCAGGGCATGGATCACTCGACGATGCCGATGCCGATGCCTGCCGAAGACAAGTCGATGCAGGGCATGGATCATTCCCACATGCCGATGCCTGCCAACGACAAGTCGATGCAAGGCATGGATCATTCAAAGATGCCGATGTCTGCGGACGGTTCGATGCAGGGCATGGACCATTCGACGATGCCTGGCATGGATCACGCCGGCATGGCGATGGCCCCGAGCGAACCTCGCGAGCCAATTCCGGCGCTGACGGCGGCTGATCGTGCGGCCGCTGCGCCACCGGTTGGCGGACACGACATGCATGACAACAGTATCCAAAGCTACGTATTGCTGGATCGGTTGGAAGCGTGGAATGCCGACCCTGGCACCGGTTTTGTGTGGGAAGGCAAGTCCTGGATCGGCACCGACCTTAATCGCCTGTGGCTTCGCAGCGAAGGAGACCGGATCAACGGCAAGCTGGAGAGCGCCGATCTCGAAGTGCTCTACGGACGCAGCGTGGCGACATGGTGGGACGTCGTCACCGGGATCCGGCACGACTTCAGGCCTGGCGCCCCACAGGACTTCGCTGCCATCGGTGTGGTCGGACTGGCGCCGTATAAATTCGAGGTCCAGGCGACCGCGTACATCGGCCAGGGCGGCCAGACGGCGGCTCGTTTCGAGCTCGAATACGAAACCTTGCTGACCAATCGCTTGATCCTGCAACCGCTGGTCGAGGTCAATCTATACGGTAAGAACGACGCGCGTCGCGGCATCGGCTCCGGACTCAGCACGGTCGAAGCCGGCTTGCGCTTGCGCTACGAGTTCACCCGGAAATTCGCGCCTTACATCGGCGTGGTCCGTGAACGCGCGTTTGGCCGCACTGGCGATTTCCGCCGGGGTGACGGCGGCGACATCGATGACACCCGTGTGGTCGCTGGCGTGCGGCTCTGGTTCTGACTAAGGATAAACTCATGAAATCACACACCCGCCACATCCTCGTCACCAGCGCAGTGCTCGCCGCCCTGGCCATCGGCGCCGGTATGTTTGCCTGGTCTGGCCTCTACAACATCGGTGCCGATGACGCGCACACACGCCCCGTGTACTCGATGCTGGAGATGATGCGCAAGCGTTCCGTCACCGCCCATGCCCGCGAGCTGCATCCGCCGCCTAACCTCAATGACGCGGCGCTCATCCGCCAGGGCGCTGGCAACTACAACGCCATGTGCACAGGCTACCATCTCGCCCCGGGCATGGCGGAGACCGAGTTGAGCAAGGGCTTGTATCCCGCCCCGCCGAATCTTTCCAAAGCCGAGGTCGGCGACCCGTCGCACCATTTCTGGGTGATCAAGCACGGCATCAAGGCATCCGGCATGCCTGCATGGGGCAAGAGCATGCAAGACCCGTATATCTGGGGCATGGTCGCGTTCCTGCAACAATTGCCCAAGCTCGATGCCGAGCAGTACGCCGCAATGGTCGCCAGTAGCGGCGGGCATTCGCACGGGGGTGGCGAGTCGGGCGAACACCATGATGACGATGACGAGGGCATGGCCGGCCATCATCACGACGAGGAGATGGAAGGCATGCATATGGATGAATCAAAGCCACATTCGCACCCGGCCGGAACCCCGGCGCACGACGACTCCGCCGGTGACCATGCAGGCATGCCGACGGATGCCCAGCCAATCGATGAATCCAAGCCCCACTCACACGCACCACGCACGACGACCCACGATGAAAGTGCGCCCGTGCACCTGCACTAGATATCCCCACGCCGGCCGAGGACGGTCACGTCCACGAACACGGTCCAGTGGGGCGACCTCGCAGTAGATCCAAATCACTCACAAGTCGCAAACGCTTCGAGTAGCCAGCAACGCATCCAGGGATGTCCAAGACGTTCCCGGAAGCCGTACCTGCCGTCACTGAGCGTCGCACTGCGCTGGTGTACGGTCCTTGCTGCTTTTCGGCACTTTTCCCCAACCGGAGTACCGCCATGAAATTATTGTCTCCCCTGCTCACCGTTTCACTCATGCTCGCCGCCGGAACTGTGCTCGCACATGAGCCGAAAACACCCCCAGCCCCGCCTGCGCCAATGCCACAGGCCATGGACCACAGCAAGATGGACATGTCCCACATGTCGCCTGCCGAGCATCAGAAAATGGCGATGGCTCAGTTTGCGAAACTCGACACCAACCACGATGGCATGCTCAGCAAGGCGGAGTTCGCCAAGCTGCACGCGATGATGGCCATGCAGCACGGGGCGATGGACCACGCAGCGATGGACCATTCGAAGATGCGCATGCAGCACGACAAGATGGATATGCCCGCAATGAATTCATCCGACCACCAGAAAATGGCGGCGGAAGAATTTGCCAAGCTCGACAAGAACAAGGACGGCAAGCTGAGCAAGGCGGAGATTCCAGCCCAGCATCCGCTGTACGCGCATTTCGACATGCTTGATGGCAACAAGGACGGCAGCGTCAGCAAGGACGAGTTCGCCAAGCATCACGGCATGTAATTCCTGCGGGCGCGGCGGCGTTAGCCCCGCCGCGCCAATTCGCGATGAAACCCGCGCATACAACTGACACGGCCTTTCATCATCGACGGAATATGCACGACCACACTGCCACGAAGGGCGAGCATGAGTGAGGCGCCTGCCAGGTGGCGGTCATTGCATTTTTGACTGCAGAGCAGCGAGCGCCGTTGCGAAACTGAGATGGGAGGCGTGGCCCCGGCGACTCATGTTTCTTGGGTCTCTGCGGCGGGAACCCGCGGGTCAGGTACGGTGTACTGCGGCTGGATGTAAACAGGTGCAAAGCCGCCTCCCGGGGTGCGGAAGTTTGTGGTCTGCCCTTGGTACAGCCGTGCCGCCAACATTTGTACCTGGCCTTCGTACACATAATTGCGAACATCGAATTTCAGCGTCTGCCGAGGCGACTCGCTGGAGATGACGCGCAGCCCCGGGGCGACTATCGCCTGGGCGACATAGTCGCCGTCCAGAATCTCCTGCCAGACCCGGCGAGTGAGCTTGTCCCCCCGATACGCGGCACGGCTGCCAAACCCCGTGGCGGGTTTGAAGTACAGGCCGCGCCTTTTGGACCACAATCGCTCGACGTGGATCGGGTCGACGCGCTCAGCGGCCGGAATTCCGACCAGCAGGATGTCGCGGCTGGACGCTGGGACGCCCAGCGCCTGCAGTTGCCGGTCGTCGCTCAGCAGCGCCAGATT
>JBKJOY010000162.1:0-7944 GCA_046595415.1 Thermomonas sp. | reverse complement strand
TGGTGTTCATCAATATGCAAATCACCAGCACACGTGAGTTCCAATGCCGTGCCGGAATGTTTGCCGAGCTGCTCAAGCATATGGTCGAAGAAACCCAGACCCGTCTTGATGTCGGGTTCTGCAGTGCGATCAAGGTCGATCTCGACCTGCACCTTGGTTTCGCGGGTATCCCGTTGGACACTCGCGGTGCGTGGCGCGTCGGCAAGCGCATGCGCAATACCGCTCCAGTCCCACTCACCACCGAACTGCGGCGTGCGCAGCTGGAATCCGCGAATGCCGAGGTTGTCGGCGAAGGCGATGTCGGTGATGCGATCACCCACCATCGCAGAACGCGCCCAGTCGATCCCTCGATCCTTCAAAAAGTGCTGGACCAGCCCGAGCGCAGGCTTTCGCGTCGGCGCGTTGTCAGCAGGAAAACTGCAGTCGATCAACACGTCACGGAAAGTGATGCCCTGGCTTTCGAACACCTGCATCATCAATGCTTGCGGGCCGTCGAACGATGCTTGCGGATACGCAGGCTGACCGAGCCCATCCTGGTTGCTGACGATCACGAACTGGTAGCCGGCATCGCGCAGGCGCAGCATCGCCGGGATGACATTAGCCACGAAACGGAGCTTGTCGAGACGATCGATCTGGAAGTCGTCGGGTTCTTCGATCAAGGTCCCGTCGCGATCGACGAACAGGATTGGCGTGCCCTTGTTCATGCCGCCACCGCCTTTTCACCTGCGAGCGCTTCCAGCATCCGACGGTTCTGTTCGGCACTGCCAATCGTGATGCGCAATGCATCGCCCAGCTGCGGTTGGCTGCGCATGTCGCGAACGACCACGCCAGATCCCAGCAGTTGTCGGAATGCCGCTTCGGCGTCATCAAAACGCACCAGCAGGAAATTACCCTGCGATGGATAGACACGGCGCACGCCCTGCAAACCCGCCATGGCGCGGGCGACTTTTTCGCGCTCCGCTATGGTCTCGTCCACACGTGCACGGGTTGCTGCGATAGCGGACTCTGAAAGCGCATCGCAGCCGATGTCGGCACACGGTTGCGGCATCGGATACGGCGCTTGGCAGCGGCGCAGCACATCGACCATCTCGCTTGATCCGATCACACAACCAATCCGCGCCGCTGCCAATGCATGCGCCTTCGACAGCGTGCGTAATACCGCAACATTCTCATGCTCGGTGAGCAAGTCGATTGCGGAGGATTGGTCACTGAACTCGGCATATGCTTCGTCCACCACCACGATCGCGCGCCCGGCAAGGCGCGTGGCGGCATCCGCGATGGCCAGCAGCGACAAGGCCTCGCCGGAGGGATTGCCGGGTGAGCACAGGAACAACAACCGCGCATCCTGCGCCAACACGGCATCGACCATGGCTTCGAGATCGGCGTTCAAGCCGGCCGGCCCATCCATCAATGGCACCTCGATCACCGTCGTGCCATGCAGGCGCGCGCACACCGCATACATCCCGAATACCGGTGGCGCGATCACGATCCGATCCTGTCCCGGCATGCAGAACGCACGCAGCAGCAAGTCGATGCCTTCATCGCTGCCTCGACCCACCAGCACGTTCGCGGGCTGCACGCCATACACGCGTGCCAACGCAGCGCGCAGCATTTCCGGTTGCGGCGAAGGATAGCGACGCAAGTCGTTGCCGGAAACACCCGCATTCGCCCACGGCGATTCGTTGGCATTGAGCCAGACGTCACCTTGCAACGCATCGCTACGTGCAGAGCGATAGCCGGCGAAATTGCGCAGATCACTACGCAGGAGTGCGGAGACCGTACTCATGCCGCAGTCGCCAAGAACGCGCGCTGCAGGCGCAGTTGGACTGCATTCGCATGCGCCTGCAGCCCTTCTGCCGTGGCCAACGTCACCGCGCAAGGACCTGCAGTCACGATGCCTTCCCGGCTCGCGGCCTGCACCGTGATCGCTTTCTGGAAGCTGGACACACCCAACCCGCTCCACGCACGCGCGGCGCCGCCGGTGGGCAGCACATGATTGCTGCCGCTGCAGTAATCGCCCAGCGCTTCCGGCGTCCAATCGCCCAGGAAAATACTGCCGGCACTGGTGACGCGATCCACCCAATCGCGTGGCTCGCGCAGCGCCAGGATCAAGTGTTCGGGCGCATAGGCATTGCTGATCTCGAAGGCGGTATCGAGCGTGTCCACCAGCACCGCGCGCGACGCGGCAAGCGCAGTGCGCGCAATGTCCTGGCGTGGCAACTGGCCAAGTTGCGCCGCTACCTGCAGCAATACCGCATCCAACAGGTTCGCGTCATCGGTCAGCAGCAGCACCTGCGAATCCGGGCCGTGCTCGGCTTGCGACAACAGATCAGCCGCCACGAATGCGGGATCAGCGCCGGCATCCGCGATCACCAGCACTTCCGACGGACCAGCCGGCATGTCGATGGCGGGACCGCCGAGTTGCTGGCTGACCTGCCGCTTGGCTTCATCGACATAGCCGTTGCCGGGACCAAACAGCTTGTCGCAGCGTGGAATGCTGTCGGTCCCGATCGCCATGGCCGCGATCGCCTGCGCGCCGCCGAGCTTGAAAACGCGCACGCCCGGCGTCATCCGCGCCGCCACCAATACAGCCAGATCCGCCAAACCATCAGCGCGTGGTGGCGTGCACAGGACGATGTCAGCGCAACCCGCCAAACCCGCAGGAATCGTCAGCATCAAGGCCGTGGACGGCAGCGGTGCACTGCCTGCCGGTACATACAGGCCCACCCGCGTGATCGGCCGCTGGATGCGTTCGCAGCGCAAACCAGGCGCGGTATCGACGGTGTATGGCGCAGTCATGCCGGCACGATGAAAGGCAGTGATGCGTCCTGCCGCTTCGGTCATCGCATCGCGCAATGATGCGGGTACCGCAGCCTCGGCCGCGGCAAACTCGGCCTCGTCGACTTCGAAACTGCTCAGGTCGACGCCATCGAATTGCCTGGTCAGTGCACGTAGCGCGACATCGCCATCCGCTGCGACCTGGGTCCTGATCCGCGACACCGCGTCGCTCACGCTGGCGGACACTTCCTGTACGGGTCGCTGCAGTGCTTGGGCACGCGCCGCGCTGTCCAGCGTGGACCATTGGATGCGATTCATTGCAGCATCCTCTCGACCGGCAGGACCATCAGGCCGCGCGCGCCGGCACGTTTGAGGTCTTCCAGGCGCTGCCAGGTGATCGCGCCGTGGCACAAGGCCTGCAGGGCGATCGAATCACTGCCGTCGACCTGCAACATGGTCGGCGTCTCGGCATCGGGCAGCAGGCTGATCACCGCAGCGAGTTGATCGCGCGAGGCCTGGAACAGCAGCAGCTTGCTGTCGCGGATCCGCAACACGCCATCAAGGCGACGCAACAACATGTCGGCAAGATCCGCGCGCGTGTCACCGAACGGGAGTGCGGGTGCTGCAAGCACCGCCTCGGTTTCCAGGATCGTATGCACGGGCTTCAGGTGGTTGGCGGCAAGCGTTGCGCCGCTGGACACCAAGTCGCACACCACATCCGCCTGGCCGAGCCGCGGAGCAATTTCCACCGAACCAGACAACGTCAACACGGTGGCCTCGATGCCCGATGCCTGTAACCAGCTGCGCAGCAGCGCCGGGTAGCTGGTGGCGATGCGTTGGCCTGCCAGTTGCGCCGGGCCCTGCCAATCCCAATCATCCGGAATCGCGATCTGCAGCTTGCAGCCGCCGAAACCCAACGGACGCAGTTCGCGGAATGCAGGCGCTTCGCCCGCTTGTTCGCGTTCGCCCGCCTGTTCCAGCAGCACGTTGCGACCCACGATGCCGAGGTCGCACAGGCCACCTGCGATCAAACCGGGTATATCGTCGTCGCGGACCAGCAGCAAGTCGATCGGCGCACTTTCACCGTAGCAAAACAATCGGTCGCGGCTTTCACGCCAACTCAGCCCGCAGGCGGAAAGCAAGGCCCGCGCCGGGTCGCTGAGGCGGCCATTCTTCTGGATGGCGATGCGCAGTCGATCGCGCACCGCCGGATTAGCGGGGGGAGTCATGGAGGCAGTCTCAATGGGAAGCGATGGGAAGACGGAGACGGCGCGCGGCGATGGCGTAGCCACCGGCACCACGATCCATGGTGCGGGCGACGCGTCCGATGGTGGTCACGCTGACCGCTGTGCGGTCGTGGACTTCGCGGTAGGGCACGCCCTGTAACAGCAACGGCACCACCTTCCACCGATCCGCCATGGATTCCAGCTCGGCCGGCGTACACAAATCTTCAAGGAAAGCACGCACTTCGCCTGCCGTTTCCAGCGACGCAAACGCGTGCGCCATAGCCTCAAGCGCCGTGGCGATGTCGTATTGGGGCAATGGCTCGGGGCGTTGTTTCATCGGTGCAAAGCTAATCAGCTAATTAATGTAATAGCGCGTTAACACATTAATTCACGAAATGACGCTCAGGTCAATACCTGCTGTTGGCCATCCGATCAGTGAATCAGCCGGGCGTGCTGGCCCTTGCAGCGCTGAGCACATCACCCTCTGCAACCATTCGAACGATCGTGGCGACCTCTCCGTCCAGCGCACGGTCACGGTCGAGGAATGGCAGGCGGGCACGGATGGCGGCATGCGCCGCCGCAACCGCCGCACCGGGCTGGAACGCGTCCGCGTCAGCAAGCTCCACGCGCAATGCGTCTACCTCTGAGATGAAGCGCGCATGCTGTGGATCATCCGACAACGGACCGCCCTGCACTTTCGCTGCGAAAACAACCGCGTCGGCGCGACCAGCCAAATCACGCGCCGCGTTGATCATGTCCCGGCGCAGGTCCAACGCCTGCGCTGCCGTGTACAGCTCCAGCGCCAGCACTTTGCCGAGGTCGGAGGCCATTGCGAGCACGTGGCGCGCCTCATTGGCACCCATCGACACATGGTCCTCGGCGTTGGCCGACGTCGGGATCGAATACACGGACGCCGGCATCGCGCGGCTGGTCAGGTCATTCACGATGGCCGCCGCGGTGTATTGCACGATCATGTGACCGGATTCGGTGCCGTCTTCATTGCCGATCAGGAACGCCGGCAACCCGTCATTGGTCGCAGGATCGACCAGTTTGTTGAGGCGCCGTTCGGAGATCGACGCCAATACCGGGATCGCGGCCTTCACGTAACTCATGGCCAGCGCCAACGGCATGCCGTGGAAGTGACCAGCCGAAATCACTTGCCGATCCACAGAGAGCGTGCCCACGTGCTCGGACTGCGCATCCGGGAAAATCAGCGGATTGTCGGTGACGGCGTTGAGCTCGACATCGAACACGCGCTTGGCCTGCTCCACTGCGTCACGCACCGCGCCGTGCACCTGCGGAATGCTGCGCAGCGAATAACTGTCCTGCGGCTGGTGTTTCTTGCCGCCACGAAATGGACGGAAGCGCTCATAGAACTTCTCACGCCCATGCCGCTGACCGAACGGCACCCAATCCCAACCGATATCGAAGCTCAACGCTTGTGCATCTGTGGAATCCCAGGAGGTCGGCAACCATTGCCGGAACTTGGGCACCAAGTGGTAGGCAATATCGGCGAGCGTCGAGCCTGCCATGAGTCGGCGCAGATTGGCTGCGACACGGACTTGGCCGGGATGCGGACGCAGTGCATGCACTTCCGGCGCGAACGCGCCCAAGCGGCCCGCGAATGCCTCAATCGTCATCGCCGCGGCAAGGTCGGCGGTATCCAGCAATTCGTCAAGCTGATGCAACGCCAGCACGCCGGTTGCCAGCATCTGCGCGGTGCCGTTGTTAAGCGACAGGCCTTCCTTGTACGACAGGCTCACAGGCTGCAGGCCTGCTTGCGCCAGGGCTTGTGCGCCCGGCATGCGCTGGCCATCCAGGAACGCTTCGCCGCCGCCGAGCAACACGATCGCAAGATGCGACAACGGCGCGAGATCGCCCGATGCACCGACCGAGCCCAGTTGCGGCACCACCGGGACGATGCCGGCATTGAGCATCGCGGTCAGCGCCTGCAAGGTCTGCACACGGATGCCGGAATGACCGCGCAGCAAGGTGTTGATGCGGATGCACAGCATCGCCCGAACCACGTCCGGCGCGAACGGTTCGCCCACGCACACTGCATGGGTGATGATCAGGTTTTGCTGCAATTCCACATGCAGCGAACGGCTCGATGGCGAGGCACCCGGCAACTCATCCCGCAGCGGATGCGCGCCCAACAGCTTGTCGGCATTGCTGCCAAAGCCGGTGGTCACCCCATAGATCGGTTCTTCGCGGCGCACCTGTTCGGCGAGGAATTCGGCCGCTCGGGCGACTGCCACCAGCGATGCCTCGGCCAGGGTGACCGGCGTGCCCTTGGCCACCGCGACCAGCTGTTCGCGGGTCAGCGAAACGCCGTCGAGCTCGATGCTGGGTGTGCCGCTGGTGCTCATGCAGGCAATCCCTGACTTCGCAACTGTTCGCGCTCCACTTGCAACGTGGCTGCAAGCTCGGCTTCGGTGACATCGAACTGTTCGCCTCGACGCAAATCCTTGACGGCGACAACGCCACGCGCGGCCTCTTCCTCACCACGAATCACCACGAAGCGGATGCCGGCGCGGTCCGCGTACTGCATCTGCTTGGCCAGCTTGCGCGGCTCAAGCTGTGTTTCCACATTCAGACCGGCGGCGCGCAGGCGCTGCGACAAGGCCAGGGCGTGTGCCAGCCCGTCGTCGTCAAGCAAGGACACCAGCACGTCCACCGAACTTTCCGCGGTCGTCACCAGACCGGCTTCACGCAACTGGTAGAACAAGCGCGTCAGGCCTATCGAAATACCGACACCCGGCAGCTTGGACTTGCTGTAGTGGCTCGCCAGGTTCTCGTATCGCCCACCCGAACAGATCGAACCGATCTGTGGATGTGCGTCCAAGGTCGTCTCGTAAACCACGCCGGTGTAGTAATCCAGGCCGCGCGCGATAGAGAGATTCAGCGCGTAGCGCGACTCAGTCAGACCCAGCGCACGCAGTTGCTGCAGGATCGCGCGCAGTTCGCCACGGCCTTCTTCGAACAACGCCGTACCAGCGCCCAGGGCATCGAGCTTGGCCAGTGCATCGTCATGACCATTGGAGCGCACACGAGCGAACGCCATCAGCTTGTCGATGGCTTCGGATTCCAGATCGAAGCCTTCGCCAGCGAGCGTGTCGCGCACCGCGTCTTCGCCGCGCTTGTCGAGCTTGTCCAGCTCACGCAGCACCGCGAATTGTTGTTCGCCCTGGATGCCAACGCCTTCGAAATAGCCGCGCAGCAACTTGCGATGGTTGAGCTGGATAGTGAAATCGCCAATGGCGAGGCGCTCGAACACGGCCGCGATAACCGCAGGAATTTCGGCATCGAAACGCGGTGACAGGCTGTCCTTGCCGATGACGTCGATGTCGCACTGGTAGAACTCGCGGAAACGACCGCGCTGGGCACGCTCGCCGCGATAGACCCGTTGCATCTGGTAACGGCGGAACGGGAACGCGAGGTCGTGCTCGTGTTCGGCAACGAAACGCGCCAGCGGCACGGTCAGGTCGAAACGCAAGGCTAGTTCGGGCAAACCATCACCCGCGCCTTTTTCCAACGCACCAGTGGATTGCACGAAATACACCTGACGCTCGGTTTCGCCGCCAGTCTTGGTCAGCAACACCTCGGACAACTCCATGACTGGCGTTTCCACCGGCAGGAAACCGAAGCGCTCGAAGGTTTGGCGAATCGTGTCCAGCATCCGCTGGAAGGCAATTTGGTCTCGGGGCAGCAACTCCATGACCCCGGGCGGCGTACGTGGCTTGATCAAGAGGTGACTCCGGCGCAGTAAGCCGCCAAGTTTAGCGGTTCCACCCATTGCTCATGCAGGTGCTAACGATCCAGTTGCCGAACCCATGCCTGATTGCCTACAATGCGCGGCTACACCGTCGGGGTGTAGCTCAGTCTGGTAGAGCGCTACGTTCGGGACGTAGAGGTCGCAGGTTCGAATCCTGTCTCCCCG
>JBKJOY010000119.1:0-3189 GCA_046595415.1 Thermomonas sp. | reverse complement strand
CGGCATGCTCAAGCACCGCGATACCTACGAGATCATGCGCCCACAGGATGTCGGCTGGGCGGACTCGCAGCTGGTACTGGGCCGCCACAGCGGCCGCGCTGCGGTGGCTGACCGGCTGCGTCAGCTGGGTTACGTGTTGATGGACGAACAGCTGGACCAGGTCATCGCCGATGCCAAGGCGCTGACCCATACCCAGCATGTGATCAGCGACCGCGACCTGCAGCGACTGGTCGAAGGCGACCTCCACGGCCCCGGCTGGCGCGTGTCCGCACTGAGCCTGACCGACTACGGGCAGCGCACCCGCGCGCACGTGGACCTGTCCGATCCCGACGATCGCCACGTCATGCAAAGCGCAGAAGGCGAAGGCCCGATCGCGGCGGTGTTTGCCGCGCTGGCACAGGCGACTGGCGTCGATTTCGAACTGGAAAGCTACGAAGTGCACAGCATGGGGATCGGTCGTGATGCGCGTGGCGAAGCCAACCTCAGTGGCCGCATCGACGGCGAGACTCTGATTGGCCAGGGCACCAGTCGTGATGTGCTGGAAGCCAGCGCGATCGCGTGGCTGGACGTTGCAAACCACGTGCTGCAGCGTCAGCAACAGATGCGCCAGGCACAGCCCCGCGTGGAGGCCGCTTGATGAACGCGACGCCCCCGACAACCCTGTTCGACAAACTGTGGGATGCGCATCTGGTCACGCCGGAAACCGCGGCAACCCCGGCGATCCTGTATGTCGACCTGCACCTGATCCATGAGGTGACCTCACCGCAGGCATTTGCCGAACTCGACGCGCGCTGCTTGTCGCTGCGCCGCCCGGAGTTGACCAAGGCCACGCTGGATCATTCCACCCCGACCACGCCGGCCGATGCCAATGGCCAGCACACCTATATCAATAAGCAGGCACAGGCGCAGGTCGAGACACTTCGCAACAACTGCGCGCGCCACGGCGTGGAACTGTTCGATTTCGACAGCGCGCATCGCGGCATCGTGCACGTGATCGGCCCGGAACTCGGGTTGACCCGACCCGGCATGACGATTGTCTGCGGCGACAGCCACACCGCCACGCATGGTGCGTTCGGCGCATTGGCATTCGGCATCGGCACCAGCGAAGTCGGCCATGTGATGGCCAGCCAATGCCTGTTGCAACGCAAGCCGAAGACACTGTCGATCAGCATTGACGGCGAGCTCGCTCCCGGCGTCAGCGCCAAGGACCTGATCCTGCATGTGATCGGCGTCATCGGCGTCAACGGCGGCACCGGCCATGTCATCGAATATCGCGGCTCGACCATCCGCGAGATGTCGATGGACGAACGCATGACCGTGTGCAATATGTCGATCGAAGCCGGTGCGCGTGCTGGATTGATCGCGCCCGATCAGGTCACGTTCGACTATCTCGCCGCCGCCCCACGCGCGCCAAAAGGCGAGGCGTTCGAACACGCCGTGGCAGGCTGGCGCGAACTGTGCAGCGATGGAGATGCAGTGTTTGATCGCGAAGTCGACATCGACGCACGCGACATCCAGCCGACCTTGAGCTGGGGCACGCATCCGGGCCAGGTCGTGGCGGTCGATGCGCATGTGCCGGCCGCGAACGTTGATCCCGATACCGACAAGGCGCTTGCGTACATGGGCTTCGAACCCGGTGGAGCATTGGCTGGCCGCGAAGTCGACGTGGTGTTCGTCGGCAGTTGCACCAATGCGCGCCTGTCCGACCTTCGGCAAGTGGCGCAGGTATTGCGTGGTCGCCATGTGCATCCGCGCGTGCGCATGCTGGTGGTACCCGGATCGGAGCGGGTCAAGCGCGATGCCGAAGCCGAGGGCATCGACCGCATCGTGCGCGATGCCGGGGCTGAGTGGCGCGAGCCGGGTTGCTCGATGTGCATCGCGATGAACGGCGACCTGGTGGGTCCGGGCCAGGTGGCGGTGTCGACCAGCAATCGCAATTTCGAGGGACGCCAAGGCAAGGGCGCACGCACCCTGCTGGCATCGCCACTGACTGCCGCGGCCTGTGCTGTTGCAGGAGTGGTCACTGACCCACGCGCGTATCTATCACCGGCACTGCCGGCTGCGCACGGCGCCGCACTGGAGGTGGCCTGATGCCCGTCTTCGACACCCTGGTCGCGCGCACGCTGGTGATGCCGGAATGCAATATCGATACCGACCAGATCATCCCGGCGCGCTTTCTCACCACGACGACCCGAGATGGATTGGGCCGCTTCGCGTTCAACGATTGGCGTTACCTGGCTGATGGCGGCGACAACCCTGCCTTCGTCTTCAACCAGCCTCGACATTCAGGCGCGCAGATCCTGGTCGCAGGCCATAACTTCGGTTGCGGCTCCTCGCGCGAACACGCGCCGTGGGCCTTGCTCGAGCTTGGCTTGCGCGCGGTGATCAGTAGCCAGATCGCCGACATCTTCCGCAGCAATGCGCTCAAGAACGGTTTGCTGCCGATCGTGCTGGAAGCGGAGCTGGTCACAGAGCTTCTAAGCCGGCCCGGCATCGAACTGCACATCGATGTCGCCAGCCGCAGCGTGCGCTTACCTGATGGACGCGCCGCCACGTTCGAGCTGGATGCCTTCGCGCAGACCTGCTTGCTGCAAGGTGTCGACCAGCTTGGCTACCTGCTCAAGCACGATGCCGCGATCAGCGCGTTCGAACACCGCGCCCAACCCGATCGATACGACACCACCTCAACCCAGGATTCCACCCATGCACGCTGAAATCGCAGTCCTGCCCGGCGACGGGATCGGCCCGGAGGTCATCATGGCCGCCGTCTCGGTGCTGCAGGCAGTCGGCCGCCGCCACGGCCACCAGTTCACGCTGCGAGCGCATCTCATCGGCGGTGCCGCGATCGATGCCTGCGGCGATCCGCTACCTGCCTCGACCCTGGTCGCCTGTCGCGATGCCGATGCCGTGTTGCTGGGTGCCGTCGGCGGACCAAAATGGTCGGCACCCGAAGCCAAGGTGCGTCCCGAGCAGGGCTTGCTTGCGCTGCGCAAGGCACTCGGCCTGTACGCCAACCTGCGGCCGGTGCAGCCGCATCCGGCCACGCTTGCGGCCTCGCCGATCAAGCCGCACCTGCTGGCCGGCGTCGACCTGCTGGTGGTGCGCGAACTCACCGGCGGCATCTATTTCGGCGAAAAATCCCGCGATGGCGAGGTCGCGCGCGATGTCTGCGAATACTCCGTCGCCGAG
>JBKJOY010000077.1:0-3893 GCA_046595415.1 Thermomonas sp. | reverse complement strand
CGATGGAGTTCGCGGTGGAAGCCAAGAAACTGCTGGACGTCTCACTCGAAGGAGCAGTCGGCTGAGCGCCGCACTGAACATGGAAAACAACATGCTGAACATCGACAACCTGCACGCCTCCATTGGCGGCCGCGAAATCCTCAAGGGCCTGTCACTCGACGTCAAAGCCGGTGAAGTCCACGCGATCATGGGCCCGAACGGCGCCGGCAAGTCCACGCTTGGCAATATCCTGGCCGGTCGCGAAGGCTACGACGTCACCGCTGGCAGCGTGACCTTCGAAGGCCAGGATTTGCTGGCATTGGAACCGGAAGCACGCGCCGCCGCTGGCGTGTTCCTGGCATTCCAGTACCCCGTTGAAATCCCTGGCGTGAACAACACCTACTTCCTGCGCGCCGCGCTCAATGCGCAGCGCAAGGCACGTGGCGAAAGCGAACTGGATTCAATGCAGTTCCTCAAGCGCGTGCGCAAGAAACTCTCGGTGCTCGATCTGAAGGACGAACTGCTCCATCGCGGCCTCAATGAAGGCTTCAGCGGCGGCGAAAAAAAGCGCAACGAGATCTTCCAGCTCGCATTGCTGGAACCCAAGCTGGCGATCCTGGACGAGACCGATTCCGGGCTGGACATCGACGCGATGAAGTCGGTCGCCGATGGCGTCAATTCGCTTCGGGATGCCGGCCGCAGTTTTTTGGTGATCACGCATTACCAGCGCCTGCTTGACTACATCAAGCCTGACTATGTGCATGTGCTGGCGGAAGGCCGCATCGTCGAAAGTGGCGGCCCGGAGTTGGCGCTTGAACTTGAAGCCCACGGCTACGCATGGCTCAAGGAGCGCGTGGCGCCGGTGGCCGCATGAGCGCATTGCTCGACTCGCTGACGGCGGGATTCGACGGCACACCGGCTGGGCGGGCGGCGCTTGATGCGTTGCTGCATGACGGTCTGCCGCATGCGCGCGTGGAAGCGTGGAAGTACACCCCGTTGCGTGCACTGGAACGCCGTAGTTTCGCGGCGGTCGAATCGTCGACCGAAGCAGGCGGCGAACTTCTGGCCGGCATTCCCGCGCCGCGCCTGGTGTTCATCAACGGAAAGTTCGATGCGGCATCGAGTGACGTCGCAACGCGCGATGCAGGCGTCTCGATCGACGTGATCGACGCCCCCATGCAGGAAACTGCGCAGCTTGCTGCCGACGCCCCGTTCGCACGCCTCAACGCCGTCCTTGCGCACTCAGGCGTTTCGATCCGCCTGGAAGCAAGTACGCAGGCAACCTCGCCTATCCATATCGTGTGCATCGGCGCGCCGCTGGCAGTGGATGCCGCATGGCATCTGCGCCACCGAATCGACCTTGGGCCAGGCGCTAGCGCCACGGTCGTGGAGCATCTGCTCACGTCTGGCGATCATGCGCACCTATCCACCACTCGCAGCGAGATCGTGGTGGGTGATGGTGCGCAGCTGACCCACGCCCGCATCCAGGACGAAGCAACGCGCGCGACTGGTTTCCTGCGCACGGACGCGACGCTTGCGGATGCTGCACAGTACACACGTATCGACCTGGAACTTGGTGGCGGACTATCCCGCCACGAACTCAATGTCTGCATGCAGGGCAAGGCCTCACGCGTCCACGCCGACGGTGTGTTGCTGGCCGATGGTCGCCGTCATCTGGATACTCGTCTCGGCATACACCACCTCGGCCGCGACACCATGTGTGCACTGCGCTGGCGCGGACTGGCGTCGCAACGTGGCAAGGCCGTGTTCCACGGTGGTATCACCATCCATGCCGGCGCCGACGGAAGCGAAGCGGCCTTGTCGAACAAGAACCTGTTGCTGTCCGCCGATGCCGAAATCGATACCCAGCCGGTGCTTGAGATTCACGCCGACGAGGTCAAGGCAGCGCATGGCGCGACCGTCGGGCAACTGGACGCGACGGCGCTGTTCTATCTGCGTTCTCGCGGCCTGACCGAGGCCGAGGCGCGACGCTTGCTGACCGCGGCGTTCTGTCGCGAGATCGTTGCATCCGTGGATGATGATCGTGTGCGCACGCATCTTGAATCCGCATTGGAACGCGCACTGCTGCGAGTGGTTGCGGGATGAGCGACACCGTCGACTGGGCGCAAGTCCGTAACGATTTCCCGCTGCTGACACGCACCGTGCATGGCAAGCCGCTGGTCTATCTTGATTCGGCGAATACCAGCCAGAAGCCGGCATCGGTCATTGAGACTGTCGATGCGTTCTATCGCCAGCACAACGCCAACGTCAGCCGCGCCGTGCACCAGCTTGGCAGCGAGGCCACCGAAGCCTATGAGGCATCGCGCAAGACGCTGGCGCGCTTCCTCAACGTGCGCAGCGAGGACCTCGTGTTGTGCAGCGGCACTACCTTCGCGATCAATCTGGTCGCATATGCGTGGGCACTGCCGCGTTTGCAGCCCGGCGATGCGATCCTGCTGACGCGGATGGAACACCACGCCAACATCGTGCCGTGGCAACTCATCGCGCAACGCACGGGAGCCACGATCAAGGTCGCCGAGCTCACGCCCGACGGCGCGCTCGACATGGACGCGCTGTTAGCGTCGATGACACCCGAGGTAAAGCTGCTTGGCGTGACCCATGTCAGCAACGTGCTGGGCACGGTGAATCCGATCGCGAGCATCTGTCGCGAGGCACGCAAGCGCGGCATCGTGACGGTGGTCGATGGTTCGCAAGCAGTGCCGCACATGGCAGTTGACATCACGGCGATCGGTTGCGACTTCTATGCGCTGACCGGACACAAACTGTGTGGACCCACCGGCACCGGCGCGTTATGGGCACGGCGCGAGCACCTGGAGTCCATGCCGCCGTTCCTCGGCGGTGGCGAGATGATCAAGGAGGTGCATTTCGATGGCACCGTGTTCAACGATCCACCGCATCGGTTCGAGGCCGGCACGCCCAACATCGCCGGCCACGTCGGGCTTGGCAGCGCGGTCGACTATCTATCAGCGCTGGGCATGGACCACGTGGCCGCGCGCGAAGCCGAACTGCTGGCGCATGCCACCGAAGTGATGTCGAAGATCGACGGCCTGCGCATCATCGGCACGGCACCGGTCAAGGCCGCCGTGATCAGTTTCCTGATCGAGGGCGCGCATGCGCACGACCTCGCTACCCTGCTGGATCTGGAAGGGGTGGCCGTGCGCTCCGGCCATCACTGCGCGCATCCGTTGATGCAATTTTTCGGGGTGCCCGCGACCTGCCGCGCTTCGTTCGCGTTCTACAACACCCACGACGAAGTCGAGGCATTCGCAGCTGCGCTGGTCAAAGTCCGCAGGTTGCTGGCATGAGCGCACTGGATTTCCGCATGGCCGGCGAAGCCGACATCGACGCCATCGTGCCGCTGGTCGAAGGCAGCTATCGCGGCGATAGCAGCCGTGCTGGTTGGACCACAGAAGCCGACCTGCTGGATGGCATGCGCATTGATGCGCAGCGCGTGCGCGAAGATCTTGAGCGCAAAGACAGCGTGGTGCTGCTCGGCGAGCGTGGTGGCCAGTTGCTGGCCTGCGCGAATGTCTGCATCGAGGCGGGCGCCGGTTACTTCGGCATGTTCTCGGTCGTACCGGGCATGCAAGGTGGTGGCATCGGCAAGCAGATGCTGGCCGAGGCCGAGCGCATCGCGCGCGAGGAATGGAAGCTGCCGGTGATGCGCATGACGGTGATCGATGTCCGCGACGAACTGATCACGTTTTACGAACGCCGTGGTTACCACCGCACCGGTATCCACAAGCCATTCCCGTATGGCGACGCGCGCTTCGGCATCCCCAAGCGCGATGACCTGCGTTTCGAGATCCTGGAAAAGGCACTTTGCGATGCCTGAGCTCATGGCGAATTGGGTGCAGGTCTGTCCATTGAGCCAGCTGTTGCCCGGCGAGATG
>JBKJOY010000283.1:0-8668 GCA_046595415.1 Thermomonas sp. | reverse complement strand
CGCGCGAAACTGTCGCAGCAGGGCATCACCGGGGTGCCCTTCATCCAGCTCACCGGCGGCAGCCCGGAAGCGGCAAGGCTTGAACCGGATGAAGGGCACCCCGGTGATGCCCTGCTGCGACAGTTTCGCGCGGGTATCGACCTTGACCGGGGTGTCGGCCTTGACCTTGAGCAGGGCGATGACCTTGCGTGCGTCGTCCGGCGCCAAACTGAGCTTGTCGACGGTACCTACGCTGATGCCGTTGTATTGCACCCCACCGCCCTCGGTCAGGCCGGTCACTGGTTCAGTGAAGATGACTTCGTACTGGCGCCAGTTGCGGTCGGACGAAAATTTCGCCGCCCACAATGCAAACAACAGCAGGCACACCGTTGCCAGGATGGTGAAGCCACCGATCAGCACATAGTTGGCACGGGTTTCCATTGCATCCCTTCCTATTCAGCGCCCAACTTGCGCGCTGCTCGCCCACGCGGGCCATTGAAGTATTCCTTGACCCACGGATGTTCCAGCGTTTCCAGTTCCGATACCGGCGCCACCGCGACCAGTTTACGGTCTGCCAGCACCGCGACCCGGTCACAGATAGCGTAAAGCGTGTCGAGGTCATGTGTGATCAGGAACACGGTGAGGCCCATCGCCTGCTGCAGGGTGCGGATCAGGTCGTCGAATGCGGCAGCGCCGATCGGGTCCAGCCCGGCGGTCGGCTCGTCCAGGAACAGCAGCGGGGGATCCAGCGACAGCGCCCGAGCCAAGCCAGCACGCTTGCGCATGCCGCCGGACAGTTGCGAGGGCAGCTTGTCCAGCGCATCAGCGGGCAGCCCGGCCAACTTGATCTTGAGCAACGCCAGCTCATAGCGCAGCGAGTCCTTCAGGTCCGGGTAGTACTCCTTGAGCGGCACCTGCACGTTCTCGCCCACGCTCAGCGAGGAAAAAAGCGCTCCGTCCTGGAACAACACGCCGGTATTGCGTTCGATGTGGCGCCGGCTGATCGGGTCCTTCGAACGTGCATCCACGCCGAGCACCTGGATGGTGCCCGCATCCGGCTCGCGCAGGCCCAGGATCGAGCGCATCAGCACCGACTTGCCAGTGCCCGAACCGCCAACCACGCCAAGGATCTCGCCGCGCTTCACATCCAGGTCGATGCCGTCGTGGACGACCTGGTCACCGAAGCGATTCACCATCCCGCGCACGCTGATCAGCGGCTCGTCGCCGATGACAACGCCATCCAGGGTACGTTCGGGGTTCGCGGATGCCATCGTCAGTAGTCCATCTGCATGAACCACAGGGCGGCGAAGGCGTCGATGATGATCACCATCGAAATCGCCTGCACCACGCTTGAGGTGGTGCGCTCGCCCAACGACTGCGCGGTGCCCTCGGTCTGCAGGCCTTCCAGGCAGCCGATCAGGGCGATGAGGATGGCGAAGATGGGCGCCTTGACCATTCCAACCACGAAATGCCGCATCTGCATCGTTTCCTGCATACGCGCAAAGTAAGCGACAGGCGGGATATCCAGGTTGAACGCGCCCACTGCCATGCCGCCAGCCAAACCCGCGACCATGGCGATGAACGACAGCAGCGGTAACATCGCCAGCAAAGCGAGCAGGCGTGGGATGACCAGCAGGTCGATCGGATCCAGGCCCAGCACGCGAATCGCATCGACCTCCTCTCGGTTGACCATCATGCCGATCTGCGCGGTGAACGCGCTGGCGGTGCGGCCCGCCAGCAGGATGGCAGTGAGCAGCACGCCGAACTCGCGCAGGAACGCCACGTCGACCAGTTCGACCACGAAGATCGTGGCGCCGAAATCGCGGAGCACCATCGCGCCGAGGAAGGCGATCACCGCGCCGACCATGAAAGACAGCAACGCCACCAGTGGCACGGCATCCAGGCCGACTTGCTCCATATGGTGGACGGTCGCGGTCAGTCGGAACCGGCGTGGCTCCTTGATCAGGCGCAGCAGCTTCACCATCACTTCGCCGAGGAAAGCGACAAGTGCCAATACTTCCTTTGCGTTGTCGACGACAGCGAAGCCAAGCCGACCCACCGCGGCCTTGAAACCGGTATCGCGCTTGCGCTTGGGACGCTCGTCATGGACGTCTTCGATCGCTTCAATCAGCGCGTGCTGGTCGTCACGGAAGGCGAATTGATGGAAGTCGATGTCGCGGCGGTCTGCGTAGCGCAGCAGTTGCAGCACACCCAAGGTATCCAGGCGTTCCACGGCGCAAGCATCCACCGCCGCAATCCCGTCCGGCACGCCGCGCAACGCGTCGCCGATCTCGTTGGCATAGCGCAACGTCCAGCGACCCGCAAGGCGCAGGCGCGTGCCATCAGCGGGATCGACCGAGGCAGTGGGCGGACGGTGGTTTAGGGCGTTGCTCATGCATGCCTTGGAATTGCGCCCCGCAAGCTTACGCAACTCGGTGGACACGGTGTGAATCAATCCGACGCATGCGATCCTAGCCGACATGCATGCTGCCGACACCTTCACGCCCGCGCATCCCGATGCCAGCTATCTCGAGCGAATCGCCTTCGTGGTCGACCTGGCCGCGCGCCTGCATGCCTATGGCACGACCGTGCAACGGCTGGAGGGTGCGATCGAATCGGTGGCGCGGCGGCTGGGACTGGAGTGCGAGCCATGGGTCAATCCGACCGGCATGATCCTGGCCTTCAGTGATCCCTCGCGGCCGGCCGGCATGTCCGATACGACGCGGGTGCTGCGCCTGGGTTCCGGCGACACCGATCTGTACCGCCTGTGCGAGGCCGACCGGATCGCCGAGGAAGTCATGGCCGGGACCTTGCAGATTCCGGCCGGGCGCGCGGCGTTGCGCGAGCTGATGCGCCCGATGGGGTTTCGTGGGCGCGTCGCGCAGGTGCTGGCGTTCGGCCTGGCGTCCGCCGCCGTGGCGGGGCTGCTGCGGCTGCCTTGGCTCGATGTGGGCACCGCAGGCGTCATTGGTTTGATGATCGGCGTGCTGGAGGCGGCCGCGCAGTCGCGGCCGCGCTTGTCGGAAGCATTCGAGGCGATCGCGGGACTGCTTGCCGGCACAGTTGCGATTCTCGTCGCAAGCTTCATTGGCCCGCTCAACCTCAATACGGTGATCATCGCTGCGTTGATCGTGCTGCTGCCCGGCATGGCCTTGACCAATGCCATGAACGAGTTGACCAGTCGCCACCTGGTCGCCGGCACCGCGCGTTTCGCCGGGGCGCTGACGACCATCCTGAAACTGACCATCGGGACTGCGATCGCCTTGAACATCGCCCAGTTGGCGGGCTTGGCACCGATCGTGCGGGCATCGCGTCCCCAGCCGGAATGGGTGGTCTGGAGCGCGCTGGTGTTCGGCGCTTATGCATTTGCAGTGCTGTTCCGCGCACACCGGCGGGACTATCCACTGGTGATGATGGCGGCCGCAGCCGGTTATGTGATCTCGAGGTTTGGTGGCGAACTGTTCGATGCGCCCGCAGGCGTGTTCCTGGCCGCATTCACCATGACAGCGGCCGGCAATATCTATGCGCGTGTGTTCAACCGACCGGGCGCGCTGGTGCGGTTGCCCGGCATCATCATGTTGGTGCCAGGCAGCGTTGCGTTGCGGGGGGTGATTTCGCTGGTGCAGGCGCAAAACCTTGGCGCTGGCCAGGATGCGGCGATGGCGGCCTTGAATACCTTGATGGCCTTGCTGGCGGGCTTGATGTTCGGAAACCTGCTGGTGACAGCGCGCCGAAACCTCTGACAAGCCTGCCCTCCGTCACGTGTTTCGCACACCAGGACGCCAGCTTTCGCTGGCGTCCTGGTGACTGCGCTAAAACCCTATTGCTTACTTGATCAGGAACTCTTCCAGTTTCCGACCCTTCGCGGTTTCCGCCGACAGCCAGCGCGGCTGCTTGCCACGGCCTGCCCAGGTTTCCTTGGCATTGGCCGGGTTGCGGTACTTCGGCGCGACCTTGCCCAAGCTGCGACCCTTGGTGGATTTACGTACTTTCTTGGCGGCAGGTGCGGCGGTGCTTGCAGCAGCACTCGAAGTTGCAGCAGCGGGCTTGCTCGGGCGGGCGTCGCTGTAAAGTTCCTCGAAGTCCCAGCCGGTGCTCTTCAGGAATTTGGCCACGGCAGCCTTGACCTGGGCGGCCGGGCGACGCTTGGAAAGGATTTTCTTGCGCTTGTTGGCGCGGGCGATCAGGTCGGCCAGTTCCTTGGTGCTGAGGCTTTCGATATTCATGCTCATGCGGGGATTACCCTGTGGGTTGCCACCGGGAGAATCCCGGTTGGGTTTTCCATATTAACTTCGGATTATGCGCTGCGCAAACAACCCGGCTAAACCGTAGTTATCGGGCTGAGTCTTTCTAGCAATTGGTCATGCTCGAGTTGCTCGGAGTCCGCGGCATTGCGCGCGCGATATTCGAAGGTCCCGGACTCGAGCCCGCGCGCTGAAACCACGACGCGATGCGGAATGCCGATCAGTTCGATATCGGCCAGCATCACGCCGGGCCGCAGGCCACGGTCATCAAGCACGCTGTCCAAGCCGGCAGCATTCAATTCGGCGTACAACGCATTTGCCGCCTCGACGACAGCAGGATCGTTCTTGGGATTGATGATGCATACCGCAACTTGCCAAGGAGCCATCGCGCCCGGCCACAAAATACCGCTGGCGTCGTGGTTTTGTTCGATCGCCGCGGCCACGATGCGTGACACGCCGATGCCGTAGCAGCCCATCGCCGGGTTGATCGCCTTGCCATTGGCATCCAGCACCTTGCAGCCCATCGCTTCGGAATACTTGCAGCCCAGCGCGAACACGTGGCCGACCTCGATGCCGCGGGCGATGGCAAGCATGCCCTTGCCATCCGGCGACGCGTCACCGGCCACGGCATTGCGGATATCCGCGACTTCGGGCTCGGGTAGATCGCGGCCCCAGTTGACGCCAGCAAGATGGAAACCGGTTTTGTTGGCCCCGACCACGAAATCGGCCATCGCCGCCACGCTTCGATCGGCAATGATGCGGATCGTCTGCGCAGGATTAACCGGACCAAGGAAACCGGGTTCGCTGCCGAGAAACTCGAGGATTTCCGCTTCCGTCGCCAGACGGTAGTCGGCCATGCCGGCCAACTTGCGCAGCTTGATCTCGTTGACCATATGGTCGCCGCGCACCAGCGCCAATGTGAACTGCGGCGTACCGTCGGCGGCTAGACCCATGACCGCGACCGATTTTGCGGTCTGCTGCAAGGACATGCCCAAAAAGTCGGCGACGTCCTCACAGGTTTTCTGCGTGGGCGTTGCAAGCTCGCGCAGGGTTTCTACTGCACCCGGTCGTGCGCCGGGCGAAACCGCCTCGGCCAGTTCGACGTTCGCGGCATAGTCAGAGCCATCCGAGTAGGCCAGTGCGTCTTCGCCAGACTCGGCAAGCACGTGGAATTCGTGCGAGGCCGAACCGCCAATCGCGCCGGTATCGGCAAAGACTGCGCGGAACTTCAAACCCAGCCGGGTGAAAATCCGCGAGTACGTGTCGTACATGTTTTTGTATTCCACATGCAGCGAATCCGCATCGATGTGGAAGGAATAGGCATCCTTCATCAGGAATTCGCGCGCGCGCATGACCCCGAAACGCGGGCGGATTTCGTCGCGAAATTTGCTCTGGACCTGATAGAAATTCACCGGCAGCTGTTTGTAACTGGCCAGTTCATTGCGGGCAAAGTCGGTGATGACTTCTTCCGCCGTTGGTGCGTAGCAGTAATCGGCGTCCTTGCGATCGCGGATTTTCAACAACTGCGGGCCGAATTTCTGCCAGCGCCCGGTTTCTTCCCAGAGCTCCTTGGGCTGGATGGTCGGCATCAGCAATTCGATGGCGCCGGCGCGATTCATTTCCTCGCGGACCACGGCTTCCACCTTGCGCAATACTCGCAGTCCGAGCGGCGACCAGGTGTAAAGCCCCGACGCCAGCTTGCGGATCATCCCTGACTTCAACATCAGCTTGTGGCTGATGAGTTCGGCCTCTGCGGGGGTTTCTTTTTCAGTGCGGAGATGGAACTGCGACAGGCGCATGGTGGGCTTCGCAAAACGGGGAGGCCGCATTTTGCCACGGCTGACCCGAGCGAACTCTCGATTGCGGTTCTAGTCCCGGTTGCCGCGGATCTCGATGCCGTCATCCGGCTGGCGCCCGATGCGTTCGTACTTGCGCCCCTTCGGAGGTGTATCGGTCACCTGCAGGTTGCCGTTGGCGTCGCGCCAGCGGTACAGCGAGTCAGCGCGTTCGGCCTTGACCATCGCCATCTCCGCGGCCTTGGCCCGCTCGTGCTCGCGGCGCGGCATCTCGCTGGTGAACCACCACCAGGCTGCCACGCCGCAGGCCACGGCAAGCAACAACATGCCAATCTGCTTCATCGCGCGTCGGGCACGCGGATCACTTGGCTTTGCTTGCGTCGGAACAAGTTGCCTTGAGCAGGGCTTCGTTCAACGTGACCTGATTGGCGCGTTGTTCGGCGGTCATGTTGCCATCGACCTTGCCGTCGCCATCATCGTCGATGCCGACCGGCCCTTGCCCGCGCAACATCACGAGGTTGTTGCGTGCGTTGTCGCAGGACACATCCTTGGCTGACTTCTTCGCTTCCGTCACCTCGATGGCCGTTCCCGAACGCGCATTGATATCGCGCTTCTTGTAGGTCTGGGCAGGTGCGGAATCCGCAAAATGGGTGACGCCCTTGGCATCCTTCCACTGGTAGACGGTTTGTTGCTGCGCGAACAACGGCGAGCACGCCAAGGCCAGGCCGAACAGGACGATGCCATTGGGTGGCAGGCGGAAGGAAATGCGGGCCATGGGATGCTCCGGGGTGACAAGTAGGGGGATTGCAGCACTGCAGCCCCGCCACTGCAAGCCGGCTACACTGCCGACATGGAACCGCACGACGAGCAGCATCCCCCCAGACCGCGCGGCCGCGGCATCTACCTGCTGCCGAACCTGTTCACCACGGGCGGCTTGTTTGGTGGCTTTTTCGCGATCATCGCCGCCTCGCAGGGACGTTTCGAGGCCGCTTGCGTGGCGATCTTCATCGCCGGCATCCTGGATGGGCTGGACGGCAGGGTGGCGCGGCTCACCAATACCCAGAGCGAGTTCGGCGTGCAGTACGACTCGTTGGCCGACCTGATCAGCTTCGGCATGGCGCCGGCGATGGTGATGTATCACTGGGCGCTGCTGTCGATGAAGCTGGACAGCCCGACGCTGGGCAAGATCGGATGGTTGGCCGCGTTCCTCTACGCCGCTTGCGCGGCATTGCGCTTGGCGCGCTTCAACAGCCAGGTGGGGCAGGTCGACAAGCGCTGGTTCATCGGCCTTGCCAGCCCCGCTGCGGCGGGGCTGATGGCGAGTTTCGTCTGGACGTGCGAGGAGTTCGGGTGGTCAGGCGAAGAACTGCGCTATGCGGTGGTGGGATTGACCGTAACCTGCGGATTGCTGATGGTGAGCCGGATCCGATACAGCAGCTTCAAGGGCAGTGGCACCGGGCCGAAGTCCGATCGAGTGCCGTTCTTCACCCTGGTCATCGTGGTGGCCGTGTTGATTGCGCTTTGGATCGCCCCAGCGGTGACCTTGCTGGTGTCGACAACACTGTATGCGCTGTCCGGTCCATTCCTGTGGCTCCGCCGTCGTCGCCAGCCGGGGCAGGATGCGACAACGTGAGCTGGGATCCGTTCCAGCAGGATGTGCTGGCAGAGCTGGGCCATGTGCTCTATCGGCAGGCGGGTGCCGCCTCGCCTGATCAGGCCGTGCAGGTGGCGCCGCCGTCAGCGGCTGTCGAAGGGATCGGCGATCCGATGCTGGCTCGCGTCGCGCGCGCGGCAGGCATGAGCATTGAACAGATGCGGGATTGCGTGAGTGACATGCAGGTGATTGCATCGTTGCGCGGCAATCCGGCCGCCAAGCGCGCGCTTTGGCCGCGCCTGCGCGCTTGGCGTAAGCAGCAACAATGAGCGCTGTCCGTTCGAACGATGTCGATTCGCAGACGGCATTGCGCCCCATGCGCGAAGCGGATCTGGACGCGGTGATGCTGATCGAGGACGCGGCGTATCCCTTTCCTTGGACGCGCGGCATTTTCCGGGATTGCATGCGTGCTGACTATTCGATGTGGGTGCAGGAACGAGACGGTGCTCTGATCGGTTATGGCGTGCTCAGCATCGCCGCCGACGAAGCGCATGTCCTGAATCTGTGCACCGCACCCGGCAACGAAGGTCGTGGCTTGGGCGAGCGCATGTTGCAGGCGCTGCTGCGGATTGCGCGTGGCGGCGGCGCGCGGCGCGTCTATCTGGAAGTGCGTCCTTCAAATCCGCGTGCGATCGCCTTGTACGACCGCAGCGGCTTCAACGAGATCGGTCGCCGGCCGCGCTATTACCCAGCCGCCGAGCACGGCCGCGAGGACGCGATCGTGATGGCGATGGAGCTGGTGACGGGCGACATCGAGAAAATGCCGCCGCTTTGATGTCGGCAATTTTGATGAAAACGGGACGGAGGAAATCAAGGCAGCATTGATTCCCGTCGTCCGCTTTTCAAACAACGCTCAACCGAGGCGGGTGCGCTGCGACGTCAACGCTTCGAGCTTCGCGCTCCACTCGACCAGGCGCGTGCGCTCCTGTTCCACCACCGTGGCCGGGACGTTGCCGCCGAATTTCGCCAGTTTCGCTTCGCTCTTTTCTTTCTCT
>JBKJOY010000402.1:0-3449 GCA_046595415.1 Thermomonas sp. | reverse complement strand
CCCCCTGGTCGAGTACGACGAAACCCTCAAGTGTGACCTGCGCAAGCATGATTTCATGACCCGCGATGCGCGTGAAGTCGAGCGCAAGAAGGTCGGCCTGCATAAAGCTCGTCGCGCCACCCAGTTCTCGAAGCGCTAACCCGAATCGCCCTCTGGCGTTGTCGTGGCGACTTGCCTGTACATTCAGTACAGGCTGCGTCACCACTCCTAGCCAGAGAACGATCGGATACGCGCTTGCCGCCAAATTTGGTTTGGCAAGCTCGGTTAGGTTTAAGATTTGTTTTATAGCCCCGTCGCCAAGCGGTAAGGCATCTGCCTCTGACGCAGACATTCGGAGGTTCGAATCCTTCCGGGGCTGCCACATCCCAGATCGCGAAGTTGCAGTAGCGATCCCGACGAACCCGCCGCAAGGCGGGTTTCGTTTGTCTGGCAAGCGGCGTTCGATCCGCGGCCACGATGCGACAATGGCGGCCCAATTTGGAGCCGCACATGGTCGCCCGCTTCACTGCACCGAAGACATCGCCCGAGGCCGTGGATGACGCATTGCGCAGCCGTGGTTATGCGGTGCTGGCGGCTGCCGATGTCGCCGCGCTGGCCGACGTCAGTGTCGCCCAGCTCGATGCGCTGACGCCGAGCTGGGACCACCTCCAGCTCGACCATTACCTCAAGGACGGCGGCCACTACCGCAAGCGCCGGCATTCCTGTTTCATCGCCGGCAAGGGCGAGCTTGCGCAAGTGCCGCATCGCGTGCATTGGCAGTCTCTGGACTACAACGCCCTGCACGGCGGCATGCAGCGCTGGTTCGAACCGATGGAACCGACGGTTGTCGACAAAAGCGCATGGACGAAGTTGCTGTTGGGAATTGCCGATGTCTTTTCCGCCGCGACGCCGGTGCCGCGTTGGCATATCGAGGCCCATCAGTTCCGCATCGATACCAGTGATGGCTTGGGTCGGCCCACGCCGGAAGGCGCGCATCGGGATGGCGTGGATTTCGTCGCCGTGTTGCTGGTCGCCCGGCACGCAATCAAGGGTGGTGAAACCCGGGTCTTCCAGGCCAATGGCCCGGACGGGCAACGCTTCACCTTGGAAGAGCCGTGGTCGATGCTGCTGTTGGACGATGCGCGGGTGATCCACGAATCGACCCCGATCCAGCCATTGGACGGCGAAGGCGGTTATCGCGACACGCTGGTGCTGACCTTTCGCGCTGCAGGATTCCAAGGCGACGCCGAAAATTGATTCACCCACTCGCTGCGCACCAATCGTGCGGCGAGACCGTCGGGTAGTCGCGTAGGGGCATTTCGAGCCGCGTAGCGAGTGCCCGGCGGTAGGCGCCGCCTTCAGGTGCAAGGCAGGCGGTTACAATCGCAACTAATTGCTGAGTCATCGATATGAGGTCGTTATGAAACTGGGTTCCCTGAAAGAAGGTGGGCGCGATGGCACCTTGGTCGTGGTGTCGCGTGACCTGACCAAGGCGGTGCGTGCGACCGGTATCGCGCCGAACCTGCAGCGCGCGCTGGAAGATTGGTCCAACCTTGCGCCGCGCTTGAATGCCCTGTCAGATGCGCTCAATGACGGGAGTGCCGACGGCGTATTCGACCTCGACGTCCGTGCATTGGCGGCGCCGATGCCGCGCGCGTATGAATTCGTCGATGGCAGCGCCTATTTGCCGCACGTCGAGCGCGTGCGTCGTGCCCGAGGCGCGGAAGTGCCGGAAAGTTTCTACGTCGATCCACTGATGTACCAGGCGGTCAGTGCGGGCTTCCTTGGGCCGCGTGACCCGGTGAAGGTGGTGAGCGAGGACTACGGCATCGACCTCGAAGCCGAGGTCGTCATCGTGACCGACGACGTGCCGATGGCGGTCACGCCCGAGGCCGCAGCCGCGCATATCCAGCTGGTCGGTTTGGTCAATGACGTGTCGCTGCGCAACCTGATCCCCGGTGAGCTGGCGAAAGGGTTCGGATTCGTCCAGTCCAAGCCGCGCTCCGCGCTGAGCCCGGTGTTCGTGACCCTGGATGAACTCGGCGATGCCTGGCAGGGCAACAAGCTGCACCTGCCGATGGTCAGCCACATCAATGGTGCATGGTTCGGCGCGCCGGAGGCGGGCGTCGACATGCAATTCGATTTCGCCCAGCTGGTGGCCCATGCTGCGAAGACACGCCCGCTGTCGGCGGGCACGATTGTCGGTTCCGGCACGGTTGCCAACGAAGACACCACGTTGGGCGCCTCCTGTTTCGCCGAGCAACGCACCGTTGAAACCCTGCGCGACGGCAAGCCGAGTACGCCGTTCATGAGCTTCGGCGACAGGGTTCGCATTGAGGTGCTGAACCGTGACGGAGTTAGCATTTTTGGTGCCATCGAACAGCAGATCGAACGACAGGACGCCTGACGGTCGCTCGGGGCAGCTGAACGGACTACCGCAACGGCGTTCACACCGCTACTGTGCCCGATGAACATCCCGGGAGGGGGGGCGGTGACTGAATCGTTGCAACTGTATTCGTACTGGCGTTCCAGTGCCGCCTATCGGGTGCGTATCGGCTTGAACCTGAAAGGGCTTGAGTACGAGATCGTGCCCGTGCATCTCGTTCGCGATGGTGGTGAGCAGCACTCGATTGAATATCGGCAGATCAATCCGCAAGAACTCGTGCCGGTATTGCGCCATGGATATCGGCGCTTGAGCCAGTCATTGGCAATCCTGGAATACCTGGACGAAGTCTGGCCGCATCGTGCGCTGCTGCCCGCCACGGCGCGCGAGCGTCAACGCGTTCGCGCGATTGCGCTGATGGTGGCCTGCGATATCCATCCCCTCAACAACCTGCGCGTGCTCCAGTTTTTCGAAAACGAATGGAATGTGCCTCAGCCCGAGCGCGATGAGTGGGTGCGGCACTGGATCGTGGATGGCTTCAGCGCCGCAGAAGCGATGTTGGCCGACCACCCGTCGACCGGCGACTATTGCGAAGGCAATACTGCGGGTTACGCCGATTGCTGCCTGATCCCGCAAATCTACAATGCGCGCCGGTTCGGCGTGGACATCGACCAGTTCCCGACCCTGCAACGAATCGAAGCGGCCTGCCTGGCGCTCCCGGCGTTCGATGCGGCGCGGCCTGAGCGGCAGCCGGATGCGCCCGCGCCGAAATGAGGCCAAGCGAGCAATAAGGGGACGGAGGGAATTAAGACAGCTTAATTCCCTCCGTCCCCTTTTTACTGTGACTACTCGCTAGTGCGTGGGACTGGCGTTGAAAACGTCGGCGTAAGGATCATGTTCACCGGCGCCGCCTTCGGACAGGCGGAACTTCAAGGCCAGGCCATCGCGTGAGTCGGCTGCCTTCAGCGCTTCCTCCATCTCGATCTTGCCTTCCTTGAAGAGGCGGAACAGATGCTGGTCGAAGCTTTGCATGCCTTCTTCCAGTGAATCCTCCATCGCCATCTTGATCTCGTGGACCTGCCCGCGG
>JBKJOY010000370.1:0-4897 GCA_046595415.1 Thermomonas sp. | reverse complement strand
CGCGATCCTTGTAGGAGGTTTCGCAGACGTCGTCGGCGTCGGCCTGGAAGAACAGCATCTGCGCGACGCCTTCGTTGGCGTAGATGCGCGCCGGCAGCGGCGTGGTGTTGGAGAACTCAAGGGTCACGTGGCCTTCCCACTCCGGTTCCAGCGGCGTCACGTTGACGATGATCCCGCAGCGCGCGTAGGTACTTTTGCCCAGGCACACCACCAACGTGTCGCGCGGGATGCGGAAGTATTCGACCGTGCGCGCCAGCGCGAACGAATTCGGCGGGATGATGCAGACGTCGGACTCGATGTCGACGAAACTGCCGGGATCGAAATTCTTGGGGTCGACAATGGTCGAGTTGATATTGGTGAAAATCTTGAACTCGCGCGAGCAGCGCACGTCATAGCCGTAGCTCGAGGTGCCGTAGCTGACGATGCGCTCGCCGTTCGCGTGCTTGACCTGGCCCGGCTCGAAGGGTTCGATCATGGCCTGCTGTTCGGCCATCCGGCGGATCCAGCGGTCGCTCTTGATGCTCATGGATTTCCCTAGCGCGCGTATCAGCGCGGATTGTAATCAAAAGCACACCGGCTGCATGCCCGGCATGTGGTAATGCCCACCCTATGAGAGAGGAATCATGCATGCGTCCATCCACTGCCAATTCGCTGGTCGCGTCGCTGGCGGCTACCCTGCTCATCGCCTGCGCGCCCGCAAACATCCCGTCGAGCGTCGCACCTGCTGACACCACAGTCGCCACCACGGCCTTCACTGGCTGGTATACACAACAAGACGGCAGCGCCCAACTGCGACCCTGCGGAGGTGCGATAGCGCTCCAGGTCGACAACGCCGAGGCATTGACCGCTCGCGCGCGTGAATTCGGTCTACAGGATGGAGATCCTGTTTATGTCAAGGTCCATGGGATGCGCAGCGGCGCCGCGCTCCGGGTAGACCGGGTCGACCAGTTTGGCTCCCCAACTCCGATCCGTGACTGCCCCATGGGTGGTTTGTCTACCCAAGGGTGACCCCAACTTCGGGCTATTCAGTTCCATTCGAGGTGCAGGTCAGCTGGCGGGCATGGATCGTCGCAGGATGCGATTTTCTCATTCGCGTCGGATGCTGCCTGCCAGTGGCCCGCTGTCAACTTCTTTGCGAGCGATCCGCCGATAACGAATGGAGAGCCATCTGGGCAAAAAGACGCCGGCATAAATGCCGGCGTCTTGAAACTTCACCATAGGAACGGGTGGATCAGTGCCCGAGCAGCTCTTCGTGCTCAAAGCCCGGGGCCAGAGTCACATGGTGAATCCAAGTACCGCCGCGGCCGTCTGGCGCCGCCCAAACTTCATCGAACACACCCTTTCGGATGCGGACGCCCAGCGGATTCTGTCCTGCCATTGCCTGCTGTGAAGGCGTCGGCGTCGTTGCGGCCAGACTGGTGGAGTACGTATTGCTGCTGTCCAGATGGCTGTACATCGAAGCCAGTTCAGCATAGTCGTGGGCATTCGGCGCGACGCTGTTCGGGCTGCTGGAATAATCCATGCAGGTGCCCTGCGAAGACCCATCTTCACTGGTATGGCCCAGGCCAAAGTCATGGCCGACTTCCTGACACATCACGTGCCGCGCCTCGTTGGGATCGCTCGTCCACGTGGACGAGTAACTGTCGTTCATCTTGGCGGTGCCCTGGGTGATGTGGTCCCCACTGATGTTGATCGATGCCAAGCCCAGCCAGCCGTTGTTGCCATACGAGGCATTGCAGACACGGATCTTGCCGGAGACGGCGGTGCAACGCTTGCGGTCGCGGCTGGAGTTCGCATACGGGGACAATGCGAGGTCAAAATCGGCAGCCTTCGACCAGTCGGTACGAGCGATAGCCAGCAGGGCAGGCCAATTGGCATTGGTATTTGCAACGGTGCTGTCCAACACCTGCAGGGTAAAGGTGTTGGTAGTGGAGCCCCAATGATAATTCCCCCAGCGATGGCTGGCATTGGCGGAGAATACGGCGGTGGCAGCAGTCACCACGCCAAGGACTACAGCGGCGATTCGGTTAGTCTTCATGCGGTCTTGAACCTCCAAAACATTTTTTCGTAGGAAGGACCCACGTTCACCGCGCCATTACGGTGCTGCACAAAACATAGCGCATTCCGTAATAAATTGACGCTGATGGGCACTTGTGTGCCCTTCGGACCTCTAGAATTGACAACTATGTGATGTGCGTCACATATTTTTGACTCAAACGGTGTCTGCTTGCCGCAGCGCACAACAGGTATTTCCGACTATGACCGCGGCGCCAACGGCACCCTTGTCATATACAACGCTGTAATCAAGAGCCCAGCAAGGAAGCCATAATCGAGCCGCGGAGTTTCGGGCGCTGTTCCAGGGCCACAAGCAGGGCCCTCGCAATTTCACGATACGCTGTGGCGGCATTGGACTCAGGCTGCGAGGCGACAATCGGCACGCCACCATCGCCTTGCTCGCGAATCGCAATTTCCAAGGGCAGCGAACCCAGGACTGGCACGTCGTACTGCGCGGACATCTTTTGCGCGCCGCCCTGACCGAAGATGTGTTCGGTATGG
Organism: Thermomonas sp.; assembly: GCA_046595415.1. GTDB lineage: Bacteria > Pseudomonadota > Gammaproteobacteria > Xanthomonadales > Xanthomonadaceae > Thermomonas. The sequence goes on along the minus strand of JBKJOY010000370.1, from coordinate 2,341 downwards.
CCGCAGTTCGTGCACACGTGCACCGCCATGTTCTCGACCAGGCCCAGCGTGGCGATGCCGAGCTTCTCGAACATCTTCAGCGCCTTGCGCGCATCCAGCGTCGCAATGTCCTGTGGCGTGGTGACGATCACCGCGCCCGCCACCGGGATTTTCTGGGCCATGGTCAGCTGGATGTCGCCGGTGCCAGGTGGCAAATCAACCACCAACACATCAAGGTCGCCCCAGCGCGTTTCAGTGAGCAACTGGGTGAGCGCGGAGGTCGCCATCGGGCCTCGCCAGATCATCGGGGTGTCCTGATCCACCAGCAGGCCGATCGACATTGCCTCAAGCCCGTGCGCGCGCATCGGTTCGATGGTCTTGCCATCGGGGCTGTCGGGGCGCCCCGACAAGCCAAGCATCATCGGGATGCTGGGGCCATAGACATCCGCATCCAGCACGCCAACCGCGAGGCCTTCAGCCGCCAACGCCAGCGCGAGATTGACGGCGGTCGTGGACTTGCCTACCCCGCCCTTGCCGGAGCCCACCGCGATGATGTTGCGGACATTGGCAAGGGGCTTCAGTTCGCCCTGGACGGCATGGGGGGACAGGCGAGACATTGATTGAGCTACCGAGAAATGCGTTGGTGGAGTCTACCCGCCCTTAAATCCTGTGATGGTGATCTAGCTTGCCGTGGAATCACCGCAAAAGCTCCTAACCATGCCGTATGGCAGCCTTGTTAATTCAGTGTTAGTGTCGAATTTCAGGCATCTGTTCCAGCTTGAAGTCTGTACCGCCGGCACTCCACTCAGGTCCCAACCATCTCTGCATAAGGGGTCCCCATGCCTATCCATAGCTACTCACATATCACCCGCAGTCCTCTGGCTCTCGCACTCGCTGCTGCACTCCTGTTGCCGGCTGGTGCCGCGTTGGCCCAGGACGCAGCGCAGAATCCGCCGACTTCCAAGGACGCTCAACAGAGTAGCGACCAGAAGGCCAAGAACCTCGACAAGGTCGTCGTGACGGGTTCGCTGATCCCGCAGACGCAGATCGAGACCTTCACGCCGGTCACCATCATTACCGCCGAGGACATCCAGGCTCGCGGCTTCAACAATGTCGCAGAGGTGTTGCAGAAGAGTTCATTCGCCACGGGTGGCGTACAGAACAACCAGAGTTCTGCGTCGTTTACGCAGGGTGCCGAGACACTAAGCCTGTTTGGCCTGTCCGCCAGCTACGTCAAGTACCTGATCGATGGTCGTCCGATGGCGAACTATCCGGCCCTGTACAACGGTTCGGACATCTTCAACAACATCAGCGGCATTCCGGTGGAGCTGGTCGAGCGCATCGAAATCCTGCCTGGCGGCCAATCCTCGCTGTATGGCTCGGACGCGATCGCCGGCGTGGTCAATATCATCCTGAAGAAGCACCTGGACGGCGCCGTCCTCAGCGGACGCATCGGTGGCTACTCGGAGGGCGGCGGCCGTAGCGGTCGCATCAGTTTCGCCGACACCTTCAGCAGCAAGGACAACCGTTGGAACACGCTGTTTGGTGTGCAGGCGGAGAAAACCGATCCGGTCTGGGGCTATCAGCGCGATCTGACCAAGCAGTTCAACACCCAGGGCACGACCTGGGTGGCCAACAATGCCACCCAGACGTACGACCGTGTCGCCTCACCTGCACTGGCAAGCCGCGACTGGTTGGTCTACAGCCCATTTACCAGTTACCACTTCCTGGATCCGGCCAACTGCGCCAACGTTACCGCTGGCTTTGGCGGCACCGAAGCACTGCAAACGCGTCCCGGCTTCGGTGATACGCATTATTGCGGCTCGTTCAGCACGCCAGGCTACCGGACGCTTAAGAACAGCAAGGAAAGCGTCCAGCTCTATACCCACACCACGTTTGAAATCAATGACCTGGCCCAGGGCTATGCCGACGTCTTGTTGAACCACGAAAAGGTCAAATACAACATCGGGGCCAACTACAGCTTCTGGTCGACCTCGGTGAAGTGGGGTTACTACTACGATCCGAACCTGGATGACCTCCTGAATTTGCAGCGCGCGTTTACCCCTGAGGACATGGGCGGCTGGGAAAACTCCACGTCGGAAAACAAGAGCAGTTCCTATGCGATCACCTTGGGCGTGAACGGCACCTTGGGCAAGGACTCCAACTGGGATTACGACGTCGGCCTGACCCGCACCGAATACAAGCTGGCCGAGACAGAATTGGCCCGCTTGGCCGACCCGATCAACAATTACTTCCAGGACCACGTGCTTGGTCCGCAACAGGGGCTTGACCCTTACTACGGTGCCTACCCGGTGTTCACTCCGGACTACGCAGCGTTTTACAAGTTGATGTCGCCGGCTGA
>JBKJOY010000376.1:0-2938 GCA_046595415.1 Thermomonas sp. | reverse complement strand
GCGAGCGGTGAGGTCGACATGGATTGCGCGGGCGAAGTCAGCCGGGTCCGTATGCAACAGCGGAGTCAGGCCTTTGAACTCGGCCGCGCAGTGCAACACGCCGTCGAGACGCCCGAGGTCCGCCTCGATGCGCTGCACCATGTCCTGATAGTCGTCAGGTGAAGCCCCTTCGAGATCCAGCGGGTAAAGCACTGGCTCGGTGCCAGCCGCTTTCGCCGCGTCATACACCCGGTTCAATGGCGCTACCTTGCGCCCCAGCAGAACTACGGTCGCACCTGCCTGCGCGCACGCGACGGCCGCCGCCGAACCCAGGCCGCCAGCAGCACCTGATATCAGGATCACCCGACCTTGCAACAGGCGCGCCGGCAATGACACGCCATCGCTCACGCTTTTTGTGCATCCGCGACCAAGCGCGCCAACTCACCAGACTCGGACAGCTCGACCGTGATATCGCAACCACCGATCAACTCACCGCCTATGAACAGCTGCGGGAAGGTCGGCCAGTCGGAATAGCGTGGCAGGTTGGCGCGGATCTCGGCTTCTTCGAGCACATTGACTGTATGCAATTGCGCGCCTGCAGCCTTCAACACCTGTACCGAGCGGCTGGAGAAGCCGCACATCGGGAATTGCGGCGTGCCCTTCATGAACAGGACGATGGGATGGCCTTCGATTTCGGCCTTGATGCGGTCTTCCACGGACATCGGATGCTGCTCCTGAAACGTGTTGCCCGCCGCCGGCCTTGACCTGGCGACAACAGGCATGGGGGTTAGAATGCTGGCTGAAAGCACCCACATTGTAAGTCTTCGCGCGGCTCCGGCCGCACCCCACGCAACCCGATATCCCCGAGGAGCCCGCCATGGCCATCGAACTGCCAGCCCTGCCCTACGACCGCACCGCACTTGAGCCGCACATCTCCGGCGAGACCATCGATTTCCACTACGGCAAGCATCACCAGGCCTACGTGACCAACCTCAACAACCTGATCGCCGGCACCGAGTTCGCCGACATGCCGCTGGAAGAGATCATCCGCAAGTCACAGGGCGGCATGTTCAACAACGCAGCGCAGGTCTGGAACCACACGTTCTATTGGAACTGCCTGTCGCCCAATGGCGGCGGCGAGCCCACCGGCAAGCTGGCCGACGCGATCAACGCCGCGTTCGGCGACTTCGCCAAGTTCAAGGAACAGTTCAGCGACACCGCGGTGAAGACGTTCGGTTCCGGTTGGGGCTGGCTGGTGCAGCGCGCCGACGGTTCCCTCGCCCTCGCCAGCACACCGAATGCGGCCACCCCGCTGACCGGCGATGACACCCCACTACTGACCTGCGACGTGTGGGAACACGCGTATTACATCGACTACCGCAACGCGCGGCCAAAGTATGTCGAAGCGTTCTGGAACCTGGTCAACTGGGATTTTGTTGCCAGCAACATGAAGTAAGCAGAAGGCACTCGTCCAACGAAAACGGCCGGAGCGATCCGGCCGTTTTTCTTTGCCTCGGATTCTTCAGGACAACGCCTTCAGGACAACGCGTCGATCACCGGCGCCACCTGCGCATGACGACCAAGCGCTTCACCGATGCGTGCAAGCGTCCCGGCAAGCTCGTGGGTATGATCGGATCGCACGGTTGCGTGCCCGACCTTGCGGCCATCCCGCGGCTGCTTGCCGTAGTCGTGCCAATGGCCACCGGCCTCGGCCAGTACCGGACCAGGCTCCGGCATCGCGCCAATCCAGTTGAGCATGCAGGCGTAGCCGACCATGCGGGTGCTGCCCAGCGGTATCCCGAGCACCGCGCGCAGATGGTTCTCGAACTGCGAGGTCTCGCTGCCCTCGATCGTCCAGTGCCCTGAGTTGTGTACGCGCGGCGCGAGCTCATTGGCCAACAACACGCCATCGCGACAAAACAATTCCAGCGCGAACACGCCCACGTAGTCCAGCGCGTCGGCAAGCCTGCGCGCATAGGCAATCGCGGTGTCGTTCAACGCCTGATTGACCGTTGCCGGCGCAAGACTGGCAGACAACACGCCATCGACATGCCAATTTTCAGTCAGCGGCCACGCCCGGAATTCACCGTCGCGACCACGTACGGCGACCACGCTCAACTCGCGCTCGAAGGCGACGAAGCCCTCCAGGAGCAAACCGACGCTCTCGGCCTGCGGCCCAAGCGCCTGCCACGCGCCGTCGATGTCGGACGGCGACTTGATCCGGAACTGCCCCTTGCCGTCATAGCCAAGGCGGCGCGTCTTGAGGATGCACGGCACCCCGAGTTCAGCGACTGCGTCGTCCAGTTGCTGGCGGGTCGCGATATCCGCGAACGGTGGTACCGGAATATCGAGTTCGCGAAAGAGGGTTTTTTCCGCAAGCCGATCCTGCGCCACCGCGAGCGCACGCGGCATCGGGAACACCGGGACCCGCTCGGTCAGCCAGCGCGCGGATTCGGCGGGCACGTTCTCGAAATCAAACGTGGCCACGTCGATCCTCGAAGCAAATTCTGCGAGCGCGGCATGGTCGGTGTAATCGCCGACGACCATCGGTGCGAATTGGCCGGCGCATGCATCCGCTGCGCTATCCAGCACCAGGAAACGCAAACCCAATGGAGCGCCGGCAAGCGCCATCATCCGGGCCAATTGGCCGCCACCAAGAATGCCTACGGTTGTCATGGATACGTCGTCTTGAGCTTTCGGATTATTGACGGGGGTCGTCATTGCCGGCGACATCATCGGTCTGGCGCTGGCGAAAGGACGCCAATGCTTCCGCGATCCCGGCGTGGTCGTGGGCCAGCATCGCTGCGGCGAACAACGCTGCATTGGCTGCACCGGCATTGCCGATCGCGAACGTCGCCACCGGAATTCCAGCGGGCATCTGCACGATCGACAGCAGCGAATCCATACTCGGGGTGCCGGTGCAGAGCAAGGCGTTGAATGGCATGGATTCGCTGCTGTC
>JBKJOY010000374.1:0-8731 GCA_046595415.1 Thermomonas sp. | reverse complement strand
GCGATGATCGATGGATGGCCACGCCAGACTCCATCACGGGCCGCGAAGCGTGCCGGACGTACCCTGTCCAAGTGCAGGCGAACCGGATCAAGCGCACTTACTGCATCCGCCCCGATTTTTAGACGCCGTTACTTTTTTTTCTGCATCTTTTTTCGAGCACTCCATGCACAACTCCCGCCGAATACTCATCCCGATGTTGCTTGCGTGCCTGCTGACTTTGGCCGGGTGCGTGGCCGGAGGCGATGTCACCAAGCCGGTGCCCACGACCTTCATAGCAGCGCCACAGCCGGCGCATCGACTGGTCGTGATGTTGCCCGGGCGCGGTGACAGTCTGCAGGGACTGGCTGACCAAGGCATTGCGGGCATCATCCAGCAAACATGGCCCGATGCCGACGTGCTGCTCGCCGGGCTGACCATGCCGTTTTACCAGCAGGGTCGTGCGGTCCAGCGGCTGCATGACGAAGTGATCGAGCCTGCTCGAAACAAGAGGTATCGGCAGGTGTGGCTGGCCGGCATCTCGCTGGGCGGGATGGGCACCCTGCTGTACGACAGCGCGTATCCCGACCAGATCGACGGCCTGCTGGTGCTCTCACCCTATCTGGGCGAGGACGCCATCCATCAGCAGATCCGCCAGGCTGGAGGCCTTGCGGCATGGCAAGCGGGACCGCCACTGGCGATTGGACCCGATACCTTCGAGCACGAACTGTGGCGCTCCCTGCAAGGCTGGTCGCAGCGACCGCAACGCACCGGCTCGACCTGGATTGCCTACGGCGCTGACGAACCCTTCCGTCAACCGATTGAATTGATGACGCCTTTGCTGCCGGCTGACCACGTCATCATGCTGCCTGGCAAGCACAACTGGATGCTCTGGAAGCCCGCCATGCGCGCACTGCTGCAGCGGATTGAATCAAAGTAAAAACTGGAGTTGGCGATGGCGTCAGGTTCACTTTGAAAGCGACAATCAGGTGAACCTGGCCCCGTTATTTCGACACTGATATTGCTGTGCCGTTAGCGTGCGTTGTCCGCGACCACCGGCAGCGCGATATAGCTGGCCTGCCCCGCGACACCACGATAGATCCGTTGGGTGGCGGCGCGATAATCCGCTGGCTTCGCGTTGAAAATACTGGGCACGAAGGTTTGCGGGTTGCGATCGTAAAGCGGGAACCAGCTCGACTGCACCTGCACCATGATCCGATGCCCGGGCAGGAACACGTGGTTTGCAGTGGGCAGCGCGAAGCGATAGTCCAGCGCCTGATTTGCAGCGATCGGTTTCGACACATTGAAACCTTCACGGTAGCGACCTCGCAGGATGTCCATAGACACCGCCAACTGATAGCCACCCATCTCCGGTTGCTCGGCGACCTGGTCCGGATACACATCGATCAGCTTCACCACCCAGTCGCTGTCGGTACCTGACGTCGAGGCCATCAGATTGACTTCCGGCGCACCGGAAATCTTCAGTGATGCAGTCAGCGGTTCGCTGACGTAAGTCAACACGTCGTTACGTCCTGATGCCTCACGCTGGTCGTCGACCAGCCACTGCGGCCAGGTCAGGGCGCCATAGCCGATGGGCTGGATGGGGCGGGCGCGGAACGGCACCGGGTGTGCGGGATCCGACACGTATTCGTCGAACGCCGCGGTACTCTCCGCAGCACCGGCCGGGGCATCGAAACCGACGCGATGGCCGGACTGCAGGTAGAGATTGCGCGACTTCGTGGCGCAGCCATCCGTGCAAGCCAAAGGCCAGCGGTCGAGTCGCTGCCAGCGGTTGCCACCGGTTTCATATGCAGTCACCGGCGCGATGTCGGCATTCGACGCGCCATCCTTCAGGTACTGCGCCAGATACGGGCGCAGGATCTGTTGCCGAAAATATTTGCCGGTGTCGCTGCCAAAGCGCAGCGCACCCAGGGAACTGGCGTCCCCGATTTCCTGGCCATGGTGCCAGGGGCCCATCACCAATTTGAGCATCTGACCACTGCTGTCCTTGGCCTTGAGTGCGCGATACACAGCCTGCGCGCCATAGATGTCTTCCTGGTCCCACAGGCTATGCACCAGCATCACCGGCACCTTCAACGGCTGCGCGGCCAGCAACTTGTCCATGGCCTGGTCACTCCAGAACGCGTCATAGTCCGGATGCGCCAGTACTTTCTTCCAGAAGCCGAGCTGGCCCATGCCGTAGGCCTGGCCCATTGCGCCGGCCGAACCGTAATGCATGTACAGGTCGTAGTCGTCGTGATAGTTGCTCCACCATTTCTCGCTGTTGTCGCGGGTGGCGGTCTGCTCGTAGATATAGGGCATGTTCTGCTGGCGGAAGGCGCCGTTATGGAACCAATCGTCGCCCATCCAGCCATCGACCATCGGGTTCATCGGCACCGACACTTTCAACGCCGGGTGCGGATTCACCAACGCCATCAGCGGCTCGAACCCATCGTAGGAAATGCCCAGGATGCCGACCCGGCCATTGGATTCTGGAATGTGCTTCACCAGCCAGTCGATGGTGTCATAGCAGTCGGTGGCATCATCGACCGATGTGGGATTCTGCGGTCCATGCACCGGCCGATTCATGACGTAGTCGCCGCCGGATCCGTACTTGCCACGCACGTCCTGCACGACACGGATGTAGCCGTCCTCGACGATCACGTCGGTGGCGTTGTCATAGCCCTGCAGCGCGGTGGCGAGGTGACCGCTACGAGCGTTGTTGGTCAGTGCGTTGGCGTCGTAGGGCGTGCGCGTGAGCAGAATGCCTTCGTGGCGGGCACCGTTCGGTACCAGGATCACGGTGTGCAGCTTGACGCCATCGCGCATCGGGATTTCAACAAGCCGTCGCGTGTAATCGTGACCGTCTGCGGTGGACTTGAACCGCTCTGGCGTCTCGCTTGGGTAAACCGAAGATTGCCCTGCTCGGGACTTGTCTACCGCCAACGCACTCGCGCTGAGCGCCATGAACATCGCGACCAAGGCCGCGGCGGAAAGGCGTGACTGCATGGCATTCCCCTGATCGAGCGAAGCTGCGAGTCTAGCGCGGAAAATTGGCGGCAGAGGACACTCCCTTTTGAATCGCGGCATGGCCGTCGATGCCCGCATCGGTGGATCGGAAAAACCGAGGCAGGCTCACTCGAAAATTCCGGGAAAGCGAACCGGACCCGGTCATGGTTCCAGTTTTTTCAGCGCGTGGTCGACAGCACCTGGCGCTGCTGCTCCCATCCCGTCATGCAGGCGGACCACACGCCAGGCTGGCAGTGCCCTGCACCGACCCGGCGCAGCGCGAACACACGTTCACGCGGGATGCCTGCGCGTGCGTAGGCCTCGAAGTCGCTCGTCGAATCCCCGTATGCAGCGGAGATGCTCCATCCGTGCAATTGGTAGTCCGCCAACACGCCCGCCTTGAAGGTTGCAGGCGCCTCATGCTCGGCCCAGTCCTTCGGTACGACAAGGTCACCCGGCGGGAATCCGTGATGTGACAGGAACGCGCGTAGCGTGCCCTGCAACGCCGGCGCCCGCGCTGTCAGGTACACGATTCGATGGCCACGCCCGGCATAGATCCGAACAACGGCGGCCGCATCCGCGCGGACCGAAAACATTCGCGCCACGGTCGGCGTCAGAGTGCCGTCCACATCGAAGACCACGATTCCCGGCGCATCGGCAGCGGCCTGCGGCACCACGGCTGCAGACAGGTGCGCGCATCCGCCCAGCACCGTCGCGAGCGCGACAAGTACAAGCAATACGCAGCGACGGCAGGCGCTCAGGGGCATGAACATGACGGCAGGATAGCGGCTGATCGACACATGAAGTCACCTGTCCATAACCTAACGACGCTTCGTTCCCACTGCACGTCAGTCGACGCAAGCAAAATAGACATCACGCGTGCGACATAAGCTCAAGAAAACGACATCAGAGGAAGGTGGCGTACTCGTCGAGTGCCAAGCGTTGTATGTCAGGTACGCGGCAATCTGGCGCTGGATGGCCGACCACCAATAACAAATAAGGCATCTCGTTCTTCGGCCGGCCGAGGATCTCGTTGAGGAACCCCATCGGACTGGGCGTATGGGTCAGCGTGGCCAGGCCCGCGCGATGCAGCGCGGCTACCAGCAAGCCACTCGCGATGCCCACCGATTCATGCGGGTAATAACGCTTGCGCTTGTTGCCAGCTTCGTCGAAGCCGAAGCGTTCGTAGAACACCGCAATCAGCCATGGCGCGATTTCCAGGAAGGGTTTTTCCGAGTCGGTACCGATCGGAGCCAGCGCCTGCAGCCACTCCTCGGTCGCGCGATGTGCATAGAACTCACGCTCCTCCGCCTCTGCCGCAACGCGGATGCGGCGCTTGATATCGGCGTCCTGCACGGCGACGAATCGCCATGGCTGCTGGTTGGCGCCACTCGGCGCCGTGCCTGCCGCGCGCAGGCAATGCTCGATCACTTCGCGCGGCACCGGCGTTGGTGCGTAGTCGCGCACCGTGCGTCGCGTGGCCAGTTCCTGCGCAAACGCACGGGCGCGCGCACTGCGCTGCTGGTCGGTCATCGCCAGTGGCGGCACAAGTGGGACGGTAGGGAACATCTTCAGGTCACCAGCAAAAAGGCGAAAGCCGTGCGGCAGTCGATGGTATATCAACCAAAAACTTGGTCAGAGTCTGAAGTGGTGTCAGGGACATTTTTGGCGGCGAGGGCGGCCGATCGTACGCGCGGAATCGAATCGTCCTGTAGGGGCTGCGACTCACGCCCGGAACCGACGGGAATACCAGCCAGACCGGGGCAAGGAAGGCGGGCCATGCCAGACAGAATGAGCAGCGGCGCCCGCATGCGCGATCAGCGCACACCGCATGCCTCGGTCAGTTGTGACCCTGGCACCTTTTCATGTGCTGGGACAAATGCCACGCTGCTCGAAACCTCGATCAGGATCCGCACGTTGCAGGCACGTACTCTCACCCTGTCCACGCTTGCGATGCTCGCGTTCGCCGGCAACTCCTTGCTGTGCCGCTATGCCTTGCAGCACACCAGCATCGATGCGGGCAGCTTCACCGGGATTCGGTTGCTCGCTGGCGCCGGCATGCTGTGGCTCATCGTGAGCCTGCGCAGGGGACCACGCGGCAGCGCCGGGAATTGGCCCTCGGCGCTGGCGTTGTTCACGTATGCGGCGGCGTTCTCGTTTGCCTACACCAGCCTGCCTGCGGGTACCGGCGCGCTGCTGCTGTTTGGCGCGGTCCAGGTCACCATGGTCAGTCATGGGATGTGGCGCGGCGAGCGGCTGCATGGCTGGCAGATTGCCGGCTTCCTCTTGGCTTTTTCGGGGCTGCTGGGCTTGTTGCTACCGGGAGTGTCGGCGCCGCCACTCCATGGCGCCATCCTGATGCTCGGGGCAGGCGTTGCCTGGGGGATCTATTCACTTCTCGGCAAGGGTGTGAGCGATGCCACGTTGGTGAGCGCCGGGAACTTCCTGCGCACCATTCCGATGTTGTTGCTGCTGATGCCCTCGGTGCTGCGGCACATGTCGCTGGACACTGCTGGGGTGTGGTGCGCGATTGCGTCCGGCGCCCTGGCGTCCGGCATCGGCTATGCCATCTGGTATGCGGCGTTGCCGCAATTGCGGGCCACCACGGCGGCAACGGTGCAGCTGAGCGTGCCTGTACTTGCGGCAATCGGCGGCGTGGCGCTCCTTGCGGAGCCACTCACGGTGCGTCTGGGGCTGGCGTCGGTGGCCGTGCTGGGCGGGATTGCGCTGGTGATCTCACGTGGCGGGTTGAAGAGCTAAAGCAACAAGGGATCAGAGACCGTTCCCCTGATGCAGACCAGGACTGCAGCGCGTTTTGAACGGAAATGTTCCCTGGCACCCCTTTTCTACCCTTCTCCCCTTTGTTTTTCATTTGCACGCTCCACCAGCCTGCGGATCCACACGGCCCAAGCAGCAGCGCCGGCAGACAGCCCGGACAACAGCACAAGCAACGGCGTCAAACCGAGCAGCGAATCCGGCGTTGGCCACAGGGCAACGCCCATCCCGAAAAACGTCACCAGGGCTGATAGGCCGGCCCACCACCACACCGATCGCCGAGGCTGATCTAGCGTATTGCCGCGAAGCACTCGAACCGCTGCATCAATCAGGTACACGACGAGGGACAGCTTGCCCCACACCACAAGCAACGTGCTCCCGTTGCCGCGACCATGCTCGTCCGTGCCGCCCAGCCAGACGAAACCTCGCACAAGCGTTCGCATGGCCTCGGGAACCCCCGAACCAGCGCCATAGGCGTGGCTCCATGTGGCCATGGCCAGGATGATCCAGGCGCCTTGCAGGATGACCACAGGCCCCGCCTGAGCAGCCACGAAATATCGGAGCGCATGGCGCACGATGAGATTCTTCATGCAGGTATTGGATCACCGCCCCGCCCATCAAGGCAAAGCGGACCAAACAAAAATAGGGCGGAGTGGAGTGACCCAGGTTCTGCAAACACCTGAGAATGGGGACCACCTCCTCGTCTGGGAGATGGCATCACCGAAAAAGAAAAGGGGGCGGTGGCAATCACGTTTGCTTGATGACCTCCGTCCCCTTTGATGCATCTTTTCAGCAAGCGAGCCGCTACTTGAATTCCACTGCGCGAATCATCTCCGTACCGAGGATGGTGCGCATCACGGTGCGTTTCCCGGCGGCCTCTTCCCGCTGGGCGAGATTCATTTTCATTGTCTTGGTGGCGATCGCATCCAACTTCTCGGTGAGGCCGTCGAACGACGCCATGTTCGGGTAAGTGGTGACGAGGTAAAGGTCTGCATCGTCGGCGCGTCGAGGCGACGCATTGTAGACGGCGTAGTCGACGACGATCCCCGCTACTTTCGAGGCCTCCATGCTGCGCCGCCAAGTGGATGCCAGAAACTTCATGTAGTTGTCCGACTGGCCGTCCATGACCTTGACGGACGTCACCACGGTGACCGCACCTGCCTTGTAGACCCGCTCTTGCGCGACGCTGACGCTGGACAGCAGCATCAGTAATACGGCACACCACACTTGATGAATTTTCATCGGCTTGCTCCGGATCAAGTGCCGGAAAGGCGTTCCTCCCCGGCGCGGCGCGTCGTCCCTTCAACGGCCCGCATTGCAGGCAACGCACGATAGCGGCCGGGCCGGCCAACGCCACGAAAACAGGGTCGGGAACGGGTCTTACGGCTGTCGCAACAACGGGTCGGAGTCGACTCTTGATCCCGGGTAATTTCAGCCCTGACCTGACCTGAAAAAGTCGACTCTTACGCCCTGCGTTCCCCTGCTATTGCTTTTTCGGAGAACGCTTTCCTGATCCAGGCCACCTCCCCCAATTTCGCTCCTGGCTGACACTCTCAAGGTTTCTGGGCGTTGGTTTCCAATTCGCTGACCGTGTTGCGCGGCAGGAATACGCGTGCACTGTAGCGGAAGGTCTGCCAATTTCCGTCATTGATGCTGACCCCGTAACTTCCCGAAAACCGATAGTCGCTGCGCGTCACGCTCTGCTCTTTGTAACCGGTGTTGGTCACCACCTGGACACGGTCGCCGCCGTTGCGTTTCTGGTAGTCCGCGCGGATCGCCTCGGCCAGGGCATTGCGCGCCTCGACATCGAGTGCGGTTCCCTCCAGCCACTGCGCCGAAGCGCCGGTGGAACCTGTTGCATTGGGGTTCTGGTAACGATAGTCCAGATTCATGAGCTGTCCGCTCTTGGCATTCACCCGGGCGGAGTACTCCAGCGGATAGCTGCGGCCTCCCCAGTTACTGGTCGCCGTACCGGTGTAGACCTGCTCAGCGGAGCCCGACGACGAATTGGCCTTGTTGGTCAGTATCCGAATGTCGTAGAGGGACCCATATTCGTTATCCGGCTTCTGGAGCTTGACGCGCAACGCATCGGAAAGCAGACCTTCCAGTGAGTTTGCTCCACCGGGAGTGGGTGTGCTGGCGGCATTCGCACCGACCAGGCGAAACTCTGCACGGCATCCCTGGGCGACGACGACTTCTGCTGTACGGATGAACAGGTTTTTCCCATTGACACAGGTGGTCTTGCTGATCTGGCGCACAAATTCGGCACGATAGCCGGATGGCAGCTTGCACGTGCGTTGCTGGCCGCTAACCGATTCACAGCGAGCGTTCGAGGCATCAGCGGAATTGCCCGAATAGCTTCCCAGCAGGTTGCTGATGACCTTGTCGAGTTTGACGGCTGCACCGGAAGGGGAGGAAGCGACAAGGAGCAGGAGCAGTGGCAGCGTTTTGCGGAACATGACAGGTCCTTGGCGTTTGGAGACAACTACTGCAACGCACCGGTCGTGAGCGTTGTGTCAATCGACCTGAACCAAGCGCAAAAACGCCTCCAGGAATTTGTCCCGGGTCAGTCTGACTCAAGTGGTCTGATTAAGTGAAGCTGACGCGGCCCTGATCGCGATCCACCCCACCAACAGGTAGACCACCGCTTTGGCGGCATCGCCCAGGCGGGCAGTATGCGGGACCCAGCTGGCCACATCGCGGCCTGGCAGGAGTTGGGATGTATGCAACGTCGATGCCCTTGAAAAAATGTAAACGGGCATGTTGTCTGACACCTTTTCGGCCAACCAACGCGCAGACTGCGATACGCTGAAACACCGTCCTCCAGGGAACGCCCATGCTGCATCGACCCATGCTTGCCGTGTTGCTTGCCCTTGCAGCGCTACTGTACGGCTGTGCATCGTTTCCCCAAGCCGACCCATCTGCGCGTTGGTTGGCCCGAAAGTGGTCAGGCAACACTCCCGTTTGCATC
>JBKJOY010000165.1:0-4473 GCA_046595415.1 Thermomonas sp. | reverse complement strand
TCGCGAGCAACATGTCCATGTTCACATCCAGCAACAGGGTCGCTTCAAAGAACGTTCCGCCAAGCGCATGGCGCTTCCCGCCCAGTGCAATTTTCGCGCCCTTGGCGACCGCATCGGCCACGTGTTCCTCGATTTTCGCTAAGCCTTTTTCGTCGATCAACGGACCCAAGTCTGTTGCGCCCTTGAGCCCATCGCCCACCCGCAGTTTCGAAATGGCAACGGCGAGTTTCGTCGAGAATTCGTCATAGACTCCGGCCTGCACGAACAGGCGGTTTGCGCAAACGCAGGTCTGCCCGGTGTTGCGGTACTTGCTCGCAATCGCGCCCTCGACCGCGGCATCAAGGTCAGCATCGTCGAATACGATGAACGGCGCATTGCCGCCCAGTTCCAGCGACACCCGCTTCATGCCTTGTGCGCACTGCGCCATCAGTGTCTTGCCGACCTCGGTCGAGCCAGTGAAGCTGAGCTTGCGCACCTTCGGGTGCGAGGTCATTGCCGTGCCGATATCGGCAGCAGAATGACCGGTGACGATATTGAGCACGCCCGGCGGCAATCCCGCGCGTTCCGCGATCACGCCCAATGCCAAAGCGGAATATGGCGTCTGCAAAGCCGGCTTGCAGACCACTGTGCAACCAGCGGCCAACGCAGGGCCGATCTTGCGGGCCAGCATTGCAGACGGGAAATTCCACGGCGTGATCAGTGCGACCACGCCCACCGGCTGGCGCCAGACCATGACGCGTTTGTCAGTGGCATGGGAAGGGATGACGTCGCCATACATGCGCTTGGCTTCCTCGCCAAACCATTCCAGGAACGCGGCGGCATAGGCCACTTCGCCCTTGGCTTCGGCCAGCGGCTTGCCCTGTTCGGCCGTCATGATGATGGCCAGGTCGTCCTGATTTTCTAGCATCAACTCGTACATGCGCCGCAGCACCTGCGCGCGCTCCTTCGCGGTCTTTCGCGCCCATGCGGGGAATGCCGCCTGCGCCGCGTCAATGGCTGCGTTGGTTTCGGTTGCACCCATGTCGGGCACCGAGCCAAGCCGCTCACCGCTGGCGGGATTGGTGACATCGCAGATGGCGTTGTCGGCGTTGTCGCGCCACTGCCCATCGATCAGGCATTGCTGGCGCAGCAGGCCGTGATCGGCAAGTCCTGGAAACGATGGCGCTGGCGTGCTGGCTGTCACGATATCCACTCCGGTTGATTGATCCAGCTTGCCGCATCGCGGTCTCAAGGCGACGTGATCGGGACGTCGTGCTGCAGGAAGGGCGTCGGCTCAGGCTTGAAAGTGAAGTGCCTCCAGTCCATCGGATCGTTTGCGAAGCCGGCCGTTTCCAATGCCCTGCACAGGTGCATCGTAAGCATCGACAACCGCGCGCCCGCTACTCGCAGCCACCAGCCCGGATAAAGGACAGGTCTTCGTAATCGGAACTGAAATCGCCGCCCGGGTCGACCTTGGCCATATGCAGCCGGCGTGACGCGTCACTGCCCGTGAAATCCAGCCATGCGTCGATGTCCACCGCGATGTCATCCCAATGCACCAGATAACGATCATCCAGTTTGCTGACCTTGCCATGCATCCTTGGCGATTTCAGCGAGCGCCATTCCACGCCGTCACCGACCGCACAGATGCGAACGTCGCCAAACCATGGATCGCGCCAGGTGCCCAGCCAATCGTCCAGCTGTTTCGCATTGACTGGTTTGCGCCGAGCGATATCGGGCAATGCCGGCTTGGGTTTCGACGTGGAACTCACCCTCGCAGGTCGCGCGATCTCGTCCGCATAGCCCTCGACGCCCAGCGACTTTTCGGGCGCGGTGAACAGTTTCAGCAGCACCTCGCCGAGCACGGTGCGCGCATCGCCGCCCTCGCCATTGATCATCAACACGAAGCCGGACATGCGGTCCGGCAACAGCAGCATCATCGAATACATGCCGCCCAGCGTGCCGGTGTGTGAGACCGTCCACTGGCCATCGGCGTCCGCGAGCCGGAACCCTAACGCGTAGGCGTAGTAGTGCGTGTTGTCCCAGCGCCGACGCTGCTGCGAAATCGGCATCGGCGTGCGCGCCTTCCATAATTCGGCGCGCTGTTTTTCCCCGAGCCATTCAAGTTGGGTGGGTGTCGGCTGCAACCAGTTGCTCGCCCACGCCAGCATGTCGTCAAGCGAGCATCGAATGCCACCGGCCGGCGCCGACGCGATTGGCGGCACCACCCCGACGTCCTCGCGCATCACAACGTTGCCGGAATCGCTCCGATAATGCGGCTGGGCGACGCTGCCCACATCGCTGATGCGGAATTCGCCGACGCGGCATCTAGTCAAACCCAGCGGGTTGAACAGTTCGCGGCGCACGAGTTCTTCGTACGATGCAGCGCCCGCAACCGCCGCCACCTGTCCGGCCACTACATACAGCAGATTGTCGTACGCGTAGCCGGAGCGGAAGCCATACGCGGGCTTGATGAATTGCAAGCCATGGACGATGTCATCGCGGGTGAAGTTGTTCGGCTCCGGCCAGAACATCAGGTCACCACCGCCTTCGGGCAATCCACTGGTGTGGACCAGCAAGTCGCGCACGGTCATGTGCGCGGTCACCCACGGATCATGCATGGCGAATGCCGGCAGATGCTTGATGACCGGGTCATCCCAATCGAGCTTGCCTTGTTGCACCAACCGCGCCAGCACGCTGGCCGTCATCGCCTTGCTGTTCGATGCGATCTTGAACAACGTCTTGCTGGTGACGGCGTCGCCAGAGCCGACGATCGTTTCGCCATAGCCGCGTGCATATACGACCTTGCCATCCTCGATCACACCCACGGCAATCCCCGGCAGGTGATAACGCGCGATCGTCTGGCGCACGCTGGCATCGATGACAGCCGGGGTTGGACTGGCTTGCGGCTGTGCAGCCTGCAACGGAGGCGCAACCAGCATCGCGATCAACGCCACGACGGCGGCTGCCTGAAATCCGCTGCGATGGCTCATGCCTGTCTCCAATCAGTGGCTGCCTGTTCAGCGGCAATCATCGCATCGAAGGTTTGCCGGCGGTGTCCCAGCCGGGATTCGCGTGTAAATTTGAACGCACCAATTGCCAACGCACACCCCGGATTTGTCGGGACAAGGGTTTATCCATGCATCTTCCACCCCGACTCGCTTTCAAATCCTTCATCGCGTTATGCATGGGGATTGGCTTGCTCGCCGGCTGTGCAAACCAACGTATCGCCGCCAGCCGCGGAGAAGCGCTACCGCAAACCATGCAGGGCGTGCCCAATGTGGGCGACGCACAGCTGGATCCCGGATTCTGGATCAAGCGCCAGCCCGCTGCCGACACGCCATTGCTGGATGCCGCTACCGTCGCGTCCCGTAACGCCGAACTTTTCGCACGCGATGTCTCAATGCACGACCTGACCTCGATGCCGGCCACGCTCACCGGCGCGCAGGTGCGCACGTGGATCGCAGCGATGTCATCGCGGCCCACGCGCACGCTGTACGACATCCAAGGCAACGAAGTCCCGGTTTCCACCCTCGATGCGCTGGCCAGCAACCTCGCGTTGAATGCCATTCCAGATAGCCAGTCGACGCGTTTTGGCTTGGTCGTGGCACGCACGCCACTGCGCAGCTTTCCCACCCTGCAGCGCGTGTTTTCCAAGCTGGGCGACACCGACATCGACCGCTGGCAGGAAAGCGCCGAATTCCCCGGCACACCGGTGGTGATCGCGCATGCGTCGGCCGACGGCAAATGGCTGTTCGTGGTCAGCCCACGTTACGCGGCATGGACGCCTGCGCACTTCATTGCCGAAGGCTCGCGCAAGCAAGTGATGGCCTATGCCACCGATGAGGCGCCGTATCGCGTGATCACTGGCGCGAAGCCGCGGCTGGTCTACACGCCTGACAACGCCGGCTTGTCCGAGCTGCAGCTGGACATGGGCACGCGCCTGCCCGACCTCGGCAACATCAATGCGCACACCATCCAGAGTCAGGCGCCCGCCTTCCACTGGATCGTGCGCGTGCCGCTGCGGTTGCAGGATGGCAGGCTCGATTTCGCCTTGGCATTGCTGCCGCGCACCGCCGGCAGCCACCTCGGACCGCTGCCGTTGACCCGCGCCAACATCATCGGCCAGGCGTTCGAATTCCTTGGCGAACGCTACGGCTGGGGCCACGACTACAACAGCCGCGACTGCAGCGGCTTCGTGTCCGAGGTCTACGCCAGCATGGGCTTGATCCTGCCGCGCAACACCAGCGCGCAGGCGGTCAGCCCCGTATTTCGCCGTACCCACTTCGAGGCCAGTACTGCGCGGGGCACGCGCATCGGGGCTATCGATGCACTGGATGTCGGCGACCTCATCTACATCCCTGGCCATGTGCTGATGTTCATCGGCCGCATCGGCAATACCCCCTACGTGATCCACGACATCAATGGCGGCACCGTGGCGGATGCCGATGGCACGCTGCGCTCACTGAAACTCAACGGCGTGTCGGTCACTCC
>JBKJOY010000074.1:0-7326 GCA_046595415.1 Thermomonas sp. | reverse complement strand
GGTTTTGATGCGGGCCTTCGGGCCCGCTTTTTTTTGCTCCCGTCACGTCACTGCCGAAATCCCGCGCGATGTCATCGGGCTGTCACAAAAACATCATTTCATGGCGGGACCCCATCTATGCGTCGCGCACCGCGCGCGCCAGGAGCCTTCAATGAACCGTCATGTCCCCCGCATCGCTGCGCTGAGCCTTTGCCTGATCGCCAGCTTGAGTGCATGCTCGAACAAGAACCCACCCGACAACGCCAACGCGGCTGGTGCCACGGCATCCACCGAAGCTCGCGACAAGGTCGCCGCCCAAATCACCGGCGCGGGTGCCAGCTTCGTGTATCCGTTGATCTCCAAGTGGTCGGCTGATTACGCGAAGACGACCGGCAACAAGGTCAATTACCAGTCCATTGGCTCGGGCGGCGGCATCGCCCAGATCAAGGCGGGCACCGTGGATTTCGGTTCGTCCGACAAACCACTCTCCCCTGAGGAACTGGCGCAAAGCAGCCTGGTGCAGTTCCCATCGACCATTGGCGGCGTGGTGCCCGTGATCAACCTGCCCGGCATCGAATCCGGCAAGTTGCGCCTGACCGGCGAGCTGCTGGGCGACATCTACATGGGCAAAGTCACGACATGGAACGACGCGGCGATTGCCGCTGCCAACCCGGGCATGGCCCTGCCATCCGACAAAATCCAGGTGGTGCGACGCTCGGATGGTTCCGGCACCACGTTCAATTTCACCAACTACCTGTCCAAGGTCAGCCCGGCATGGAAGACCGGCATCGGTGAAGGCACCACCGTCAACTGGCCCGGGAGCACCGTCGGCGGCAAGGGCAACGAGGGCGTCGCCTCCTACGTCCAGCAGCTGAAGGGGTCGATTGGTTATGTCGAACTGTCCTACGCGCTGCAGAACAAGATGGCCTACGCATCGATGCAGAATGCGGCCGGCAACTGGATGCAGCCGAACGCGGAATCTTTCGCCGCCGCTGCAGCCAGCGCCGATTGGACGAATGCCAAGGATTTCAGCTTGGTCATCACCAATGCGCCGGGCGCGCAGGCGTGGCCGATCACCGCTACCAACTTCATCCTGATGCGTAAGCAGCCGCGCGATGCGGCCGCGGCGAAAGCAGCGCTGGACTTCTTCCGTTGGGCCTACGCCAGCGGCGCCGAACAGGCCAAGTCCCTTGACTACGTGCCATTGCCGGCAGAACTTGTCACCCAGATCGAAGCGTATTGGGCCGCACAACTGAAGTGATGGCTGGCTGAGCAGTCCCACCTGACCCTGCAGACCGAAGGCCCCGCGCACGCATGAATGCCGCAGTGGTTCCACTTTCGCCGCGCGACCGCAAGGACACGCGCAACGACGCGCGTTTCCGTTGGTTGCTCACGGCAGCCGCTTTGTTCGTGCTGGTCAGCCTGGCGGGCGCCGCCCTGTCGATGTTGTGGGGTGGCCGCAGCGTATTGGCCAGCGAAGGCCTGGATTTCTTCTTCTCCACCGACTGGAACCCGGTCGAAAACAAGTACGGCGCGCTGGTGCCGATCTACGGCACCGTGGTCACCGCGATCATCGCCATGCTCATCGCGGTGCCGGTGAGTTTCGGCATTGCCTTCTTCCTGACCGAGGTGGCCCCGCGCTGGATGCGTACACCCGTTGGCACCGCAATCGAATTGCTGGCCGGCATTCCGTCGATCATCTACGGCATGTGGGGCTTCTTCGTGCTGATGCCGGTGATGCGCGAGTACCTGATTCCGTGGCTGGATGAACACGTAGGCCCGCTGCCGATCATTGGCGCCCTGTTCCGCGGCCCGCCGATCGGCGCCGGGATGCTGACCTCCGGGATCGTGCTGTCGATCATGGTGATCCCGTTCATCGCCTCGGTGATGCGCGAGGTGTTCATGACCGTGCCGTCGCGACTGAAGGAATCCGCCTATGCACTGGGTTCGACCAAGTGGGAAGTGAGCTGGGACATCGTGCTGCCGTACACGCGTTCAGCGGTGATCGGTGGCGTGTTCCTCGGGCTGGGTCGTGCGCTCGGTGAAACCATGGCGGTCGCGTTCGTGATCGGCAACAGCGTGAGCTTCACCGCGTCGCTGCTGGAACCGTCCACGACGATCGCCGCGCTCATCGCCAATGACTTCGGCGAGGCCACTGAGGAATATCGGGCGGCCCTGTTGTTGCTTGGCTTCGTATTGTTCATCGTGACCTTCGTGGTGTTGGCACTGGCGCGCTTGATGCTGAACCAGCTCGCGCGCAAGGAAGGCAACCGATGAGCGCCATCGCCACCAGTGTCGTCCGTCGCGACAACGCGGCGCTCTACCGTCGGCGCCGCATCATCAATCTCGTCGCGATCGTGATGGCCTGCGCTGCTGCGGTGTTCGGGCTCGCATTCCTGGGCTGGATCCTATGGACCTTGCTGGCCAAAGGGCTCACACATCTCAATTTGGCCTTGCTGACCCAGGACCAGCCGCCACCGCTGGAAGAAGGTGGCCTGCGCAACGCCATCGTTGGCAGCCTGATGATGTGCGGCATGGGCGTGCTGGTCGGTGCGCCGCTGGGCATCGCGGCCGGCACCTGGCTGGCCGAATACGGGCAGCACGGCAAGCTGGGGACGGCGGTGCGCTTCGTCAACGACATCCTGCTGTCAGCGCCCTCGATCGTGCTGGGCCTGTTCGTGTATGCGGCTTTCATCATGCAGACCGGCGGCAATTTCTCGGCGTTTGGTGGTGCGCTGGCGCTGGCCTTCATCGTGCTGCCCGTCGTGGTGCGCACCACCGACGAAATGCTGCGGCTGGTCCCGGTGCAGATGCGCGAGGCGGCACTGTCGCTGGGCGTGCCGCAGTGGAAAGTCACGATGCAGGTGTTGTATCGCTCCGCCCTGCCCGGTATCACGACCGGCATCCTGCTGGCCATCGCGCGCATCAGCGGTGAAACCGCGCCATTGCTGTTCACTGCATTCGGAAACGAATTCTTCAGCTTGGATCCATCCGGCGCGATGAGCGCATTGCCGTTGGTGATGTACAAGTTCGCCGGCAGCGGCTACGAGAACTGGGAACAACTGGCCTGGGCCGGTGCGCTGCTGGTCACCTTGTTCGTTCTCGCCATCAGCCTGATCGCTCGCACCGTCCTGCTGCGCAACAAAGTCGCCAATGACTAACTTTTCGCGG
Organism: Thermomonas sp.; assembly: GCA_046595415.1. Lineage (GTDB taxonomy): Bacteria > Pseudomonadota > Gammaproteobacteria > Xanthomonadales > Xanthomonadaceae > Thermomonas. Next base: position 4,176 of record JBKJOY010000074.1, on the reverse strand, counting down.
ATTCCGTCAATGAACGATGCTCGCTTCACAGTTTCCACGCCGATGCGCGACACCATCGTGGCTGCCGCGCCGCCGGTGAAGGTCGCCGCACGCGGCCTCAACTTCTGGTACGACAAGTTCCATGCGGTGAAGGACATCAATTTGGACATCCCGGAGAAGCGCGTGACCGCGCTGATCGGGCCGTCCGGTTGTGGCAAGTCGACCTTGCTGCGCGTCTTCAACCGCATCTATGCGCTGTATCCGAAGCAGGAAGCCAAGGGTGAGGTGCTGCTCGAAGGCGAGAACATCCTCGACCCGAAGTATCCGATGAACCGCTTGCGCAGCAAGGTCGGCATGGTGTTCCAGAAGCCGGTGCCGTTTCCGATGACCATCTACGAAAATGTCGCGTACGGCATCCGCCATCACGAGCGACTGGGCAAGGCGGAGATGGATGTGCGCGTGGAGCACGCGTTGCGCCAAGCGGCGCTGTGGGGCGAGGTCAAGGACAAGCTGAAGACCAGTGGCCTGGGCCTGTCCGGTGGCCAGCAACAGCGGTTGTGCATCGCCCGCGCGGTGGCACTGAAACCTGAGGTGCTGCTGCTCGACGAACCGACCTCTGCGCTCGACCCGATCTCCACCAGCCGTATCGAACAACTGGTGGAGGAACTGAAGCAGGAGTTCACCATCATGATCGTCACCCACAACATGCAACAGGCAGCGCGCGTTTCCGACTACACAGCCTTCATGTACCTGGGCGACCTGGTCGAACACGGCGCCACTGACCAGATCTTCTCCAACCCCGGCAAGCAACAGACCGAGGACTACATCACAGGACGCTTCGGCTGATGAACGAGTACAACCACATCGTCAAGAGCTACGACCAGGAACAGCAAGGCCTGATCGACGAACTGATCCGCATGGGCCAGATGTCGGCGGCCCAGCTTGAAGCCGCACTCGACGTGGTCGAACGCCGCGACGACAAGGCCGCGGAACGTGTCATCGGCAACGATGAAGCGATCGACGCGCTGGAACAGCAAGTCAACCATGACGTGATCCACCTGATCCGCCGCGGCCCGCTGGCAGGCGACCTGCGCATGATCCTGGCCGCACTGCGAGTGGCATCGGACATCGAACGCATCGGTGATTACGCGGCCAACATCGCCAAGCGTCCGATGGCGTTGAACCTCTCGCCGCCATTGCCGCACACCCGCGGCCTGGATGCGTTGGGCCGGATGGCGGTGCGCCAGGTGCGCGACGTGTTGGAGGCATACGTCAACCGCGATGGCGAGGCGGCGATGCAGGTGCGTGCCCGCGATGCGGAGCTGGACACGCTGTACACCGGCCTGTTCCGCGAACTGCTGACCTACATGATGGAAGATGCGCGCGCGATTACGCCATGCACGCACTTGCTGTTCATGGCCAAGAACCTTGAACGGATCGGCGACCATGCAACCAATATCGCCGAGAACATCTGGTTCCTGCTGCATGGTGAAGAATTGATGCCACCGCGGGACAAGCGCGACGAGAGCAGCACCACGGTGGTTTGACAGAGCATCTGAACCGAGGATGGACGACGCGACCCAGCGAGGGTTAACGGGGTCGCTGGCGCACGCTAGGATGGCGGCGCCGCGCCAGTCCGCGCATCCACACGGAGTGATCCCATGTCGAGTCCAAAGCGCTTCGCTTCACCCATCCTCACCACTGCCCTGCTCGCCGCCGGCATGGCCTGCGGCGCGGCTGCCGCCCAAGACGGGAAGTCCAGCCAGGACGCTACGCCTGTCGCGCGCGAAGCCAGCTCCGGCATGGCCACCGGCAAGCGCATGCACAAGCCGCTCACCGTGACCATGGAAGTCGGCAAGCAAGCCGCGCACCACACCATGGCCGACATGGACACCGACAAGGATGGCCGCCTCTCGCGCAGCGAGTTCGCCGCCGCCCACGGTGGCAAGGGCGATGATTTTGCCGCCCATGATGGAAATGGCGATGGGTTCATCACCCAAGCCGAGATGGACGCCCATCATGCGGCGATGAAGGCAAAGGGCGACGCTGAACCTCCGGTGCGACAGGCAAACGACACGTCGCAGCATTGACCCGCCAATCGCCTGCACGCCAGCTGCGATGTATGCCTTGCAAGGTGCGCGAGGGTGATGCTCTGCTAGGCTGTCCTGATGCTAGGAATTCTTGATACCGCGCCCGCATTCAAACCGATGTCCGAACGATTCCGCGGCTACCTGCCCGTGGTCGTCGACGTGGAAACCGGTGGCTTCGACTGGAATCGCAACGCATTGCTGGAAATCGCAGCGGTGCCGATCGAACTCGACGCGGATGGGCGCTATGTTCCGGGCGAAGTCTTCAGCGCCCACGTCGAGCCCGCCCCCGGCACCACCATCGACCCGAAGTCGCTGGAGATCACCGGGATCAAGGTCGACCATCCGCTGCGTGGGGCAATACCCGAGCGCGACGCGCTGGATGCGATCTTCGTGCCGGTGCGCGCCGCCGCGAAGCGCCATGAGTGCCAGCGCGCGATCCTGGTCGGCCATAACGCGCACTTCGATCTCAACTTCCTCAACGCCGCGGTTGCGCGGGTGCAGCACAAGCGCAATCCGTTCCACCCGTTCAGCGTGTTCGACACGGTGACGATGGCCGGGATGATGTACGGACAAACCGTATTGGCGCGTGCAGTGCACGCCGCCGGGCTGGACTGGGACCAGCGCGAGGCGCATTCGGCGATCTACGACACGCTGCAGACGGCGAAGCTGTTCTGCGTTATCGCGAACGCGTGGCCTAGACCACTTGCGACGCCTGCTTGAGCCTGATTGATCGCACGATGCCGTAAAAGCTCACTGCCATCCAGGCGGCTTCGAGCACGAACACCGGGAAATTGAATTTCCCGATCAGCGAGACCAGGATGCCGGCTGCACCGAACAAATTGATCAGCTGATAGATCAACCCGGTCCCTGCAAGACGACCTGCCTGCAGCAGGAAAAACCCAAGCAGGATGATGGCCGTCCCCACCAAGCCGACCCAGTCGTTCCACGCAAGTTCCAATGCCATTGCCGCGACCTCCTCAGGCTTGCCGTTGACGCACGGCTTCGAATAACGCCACGCCCGTGGCCACGGACACATTCAGACTATCGAACTGCCCAGGCATCGGGATCTTGACCAGCTGGTCGCAATGCTCCCGCGTCAGCCGACGCAGGCCATCGCCTTCGCCACCCAGCACCAGCGCCACGTTGCCCTTGAGGTCGATGGCATAGATCACCGCCTCTGCATCGCCGGCTAGCCCATAGATCCAGACGCCGGCTTTTTGCAAATCGCGCAGGGTGCGCGAGAGGTTGGTCACGCTGAAGACAGGTAGGGTGTCCGCTGCGCCCGCCGACGTCTTGCGCACGGTTGCATTGAGCTGCACGGCCTTGTCCTTCGGGAAGATCACTGCCGTCACACCTGCCGCCGCAGCGCTGCGCAGGCACGCGCCCAGGTTGTGCGGATCCTGCACGCCATCCAGCACCAGCAGCAGCGCCTTGCCGCCCGCAGCTTCGACCAGCTCCGCCAGGTCATGTTCATCCCAGGTGCGCGCTGCGGCGTAACGGGCCACCGCGCCTTGGTGGCGCAGGCCACCGGCCACGCCGTCCAGCGCATTCTGGGCGACACGGCGGACCTCGATCCCCATGCGCCGCGCCTGCAGTTCAAGCTCGGTGATGCGCGAATTCTTGCCGCCGGCTTCAAGCAGGATTTCGCGGACGTTCTCGGCGTCGTGCTCCACGGCAGAAGCCACGGCATTGAGTCCGACGATCCATTGGGCGGCTTTGTTCATGTGCTGATTATCGCGGAATTCGTTGCGGTTGCTCGCATCTGCCTTGCTTGCTGGCCATCCCGACGCACTCGGCGATGACCAGCAAGCGTCACTGCGCAGCGCAGACCTCAGTACTTCTTCTTTTTTCGCTTGGCTGGCTGGCCACGTTCGGGCAAGGGCTTCTGGCCACCGGCATCGCCCTCGACCAAGCGGAAGTCGATCTTGCGATCCTCGACGCTGGCTTTCAGTACGACCACGCGCACACGATCGCCGAGCCGATACTCGCGGCCACGGCGCTCGCCGGTCAGCGTCTTGCGGACCGCATCGAAGTGGTAGAAATCATTTGCCAGCTGGGTCACGTGGACCAGGTCATTGACCTTGGATTCGTCCAGTTCCACGAATAG
>JBKJOY010000230.1:0-9977 GCA_046595415.1 Thermomonas sp. | reverse complement strand
AAGGCCACGCCTCGCTTGCCGATGCCTTTGCGGCGTTCGAGGCCCAGCGCAAGCCCGATGCGGCGGCCATCCAGCAAATGGCGCTGGAGAACTACATCGAGATGCGCGACAAGGTCGATGACCCCGGCTTCCTGTTGCAGCGCGAGCTGGAGCTGGCGCTGCAATCGCGCCACCCGGGGCGCTTTGTTCCGCACTACACGATGGTCACCTTCATGCGCATTCCGTATTCGTTGGCCCTGCAACGCACCAACATCCAGCGGCATATTTTGGAGCAGGCGACGCACGGTTTGGATTCGCTGGATGGCGTGGATTGGGCCGCGGCCGATGCTTCGGTTCTGGAACAACTGACGCCGCTCTAACGACCGTGGGCTGACCGGCGGCGCCTACCGCCGGGTGTTCGCTCCGCGGCTCTAAATGCCGCTACGCGAGCCACCCGACGGTCTCGCCACCTGCATTGATCAGAGCACTACAATCTCGATATGAGCGACAGCTTTCTGTTCTACGACTTGGAGACGTTCGGCAGCGACCCGCGCCGGACCCGCATCGCCCAGTTCGCGGCGATCCGTACCGATGCCGCACTGAACGAGATCGACGAGCCGATCAGCTTTTTCGTCAAGCCAGCCGACGACCTGCTGCCCTCGCCCATCGCCACGTTGATTACCGGCATCACCCCGCAGGATGCACTGCGCGATGGCGTGACCGAAGCCGCTGCCATTGCACGCATCAATGATGAAATGTCGCGGCCGCGCACCTGCAGCGCTGGCTACAACTCGATCCGCTTCGATGACGAATTCGTGCGCTTCGGCTTGTATCGCAATTTCCATGATGCCTACGAACGTGAATGGAAGGCCGGCAACTCGCGCTGGGATCTGCTGGATGCGCTGCGGCTGATGCATGCCTTGCGGCCAGAGGGCATTACGTGGCGGCAACGTGAGGATGGCAAGGGCACCAGTTTCAAGCTCGAACACCTGGCCGAGGACAATGGCCTTCGCCAGGGACTGGCGCATGAAGCCCTCAGCGATGTGCGTGCGCTGATCGGGCTTGCACGCCTGTTCCGCGAGCAACAGCCGCGGCTGTGGGAGTACGCACTGAGGCTTCGCGACAAGCGATTTGCGTCATCACTCATGGATCCGATCGCAATGACACCGCTGCTGCACATCAGCCAGCGATTTCCTGCATTACGCCTGTGCGCGGCGCCGATCATCCCGCTGGCGAGGCATCCGCAGATCGACAGCCGGATGATCGTATTCGATCTCGCCAGCGAACCTGATGCGCTGCTTGAGCTCAATGCGGATGACATCGCGGACAGGCTCTACGTCCGCCAAGCCGATTTGCCGGAAGGTGAATCACGCATTCCGCTGAAGGAAGTGCATTGCAACAAATGCCCTGCGCTGGTGGCGTGGGATCACCTGCGCGCACCCGATTTTGCGCGCTTGTCGATCGACCCGACCACTGTCATGCAACGCGCGGAGCGGATTCGCGCCGCCGGCCCAGCGTTGGCGGAGAAAGTGCGCCAGGTCTTCGTGCGCGAACGACCCAGCGAGCACGTCGATCCCGATGCGGCGCTGTATGACGGGTTCATCGGCGATGCCGATAAACGCTTGTTCGCCAGTGTGCGCGGCACCCCGCCTCATCTGCTGGCCAAACAGGCCTTCGGGTTCCGCGATCCGCGCTTGCCGGAATTGCTGCTGCGTTATCGCGCACGCAATTGGCCGGACACCTTGCTTCCCGCCGAGCACCTGCGCTGGGACGACTACCGTCGCCAGCGCCTGCAGACCGACAGTGGCCTGTCCGAACTCACGTTTGCGCAATCCCGCGATCAGATCGCCGGTTTGCGCGGCGCGCACGCCGGAGATGGCAACAAGCAGGTGTTGTTGGATGCGCTCGAATCCTGGAACCAGCAGATCGAGGCAAGCCTGGCGTGACCACCTATTTCAACGACAAGACCTTCAAGTTCCTGCGTGGTCTGGCGAAGCACAATGAGCGCGACTGGTTCCATGCACACAAGCAGGATTACGAGGCGCAGTTGCGCCAGCCGTTCCTGCGCCTGCTCACCGATCTTCAGCCAGTGTTGGCCGGGATCAGCACCCACTTCCGCAGCGACCCCAAAGGCGTTGGTGGCTCGTTGTTCCGGATTCATCGCGACACCCGTTTTTCGAATGACAAGGCGCCTTACAAGCTTTGGCAGGGCGCTCGCCTTTACCACGAGCGTGCGCGGCAGCTCGCCGCGCCGTCGTTTTACCTGCACGTCCAACCCGGCGCGTGTTTCGTCGGCGGCGGGCTTTGGCATCCGGAAACCAGCACCCAGCGCAGGATTCGACAGTTCATCGTCGACAATCCCGGCGGCTGGCAGCGGGCGGCGCACGAACCTGTGTTGCGTGAGCGCTATTCGCTTGAGTCCAGCGACATGCTGGTTCGGGTGCCCTCGGGTTTTCCTGCGGAGTTTGCCCATGCCGATGACCTGCGCCATCGCAATTTCGTGATGACCCGTGCGTTGGACGATGTGGAGGTGCTTGGGCCAGCGCTGCTCTCGGTCCTCGAGCGAGACCTGGCCGCGCTCTCGCCCTTCATCGACTATCTGTGCGCGTCGCTTGATCTGGAGTTTTGACTGGAACGACGCACGTGCGGCAATGCCAGGCGCCATTTCATTTTCGACCATGGCCACGCTACCCTGCCCTGACTGACAACGGACTGCGACTCACATGAAGAAATGGCTGATCGCCGGGCTATGCGTGGTGCTCGTGGGGCTGCTGGCCTATGTCGCCGCCGGCCCCTACCTGGCAGTCAACGGCATTCGCAACGTCGTCGCCAGCGGGGATTACGGCAAGCTGCCGTATTTCGTCGATTTCGAGAAATTGCGCGGCAGCGTCACGCCGCAGATCCAAGCGAGGCTTCAGCGCGATATCCAGCAGCGACTGGGCTCGGGCAACACCGCCTCCCTCGCATCGGGAGTGACCGCCATGATCTCGCAACCCGCGATCAACGCGATCGTCTCTCCACTGGGCGTGGCCACGCTCCTGACGGGTACGACTTTGGCCCACAAGCTCACGGGCAAGAAAGGCCCAGATGGACGCGTGCGTGCGATCGACCCGCTGAAGGATGCGCGCACCCACTACGAGTCAACTTCGCGTTTTACCGCCACGGTGATCACGGACGAGGGCAAGCCGCTGGTGTTCGTCTTTGAACGTAACGGTATCAACTGGAAATTAAGCGGCCTGCGCTTGCCCGACTGATCACGGCTGCAGGTTCACCGGAGCGGCGCCTGCGCTTGCATCCAGCTCAATCGTTGTTGGCCACACCATGCGGCACATGTCCCGCCGCGACATGGCGGCGTGCCGAGTCGATGTTGTGTGGCGAATCGTCGAAGAAGATATCTGCGTCGAACGCTTACAAAAATGGGCCCTTCTCGCGACCACCCAGGAACAGCGCCTCGTCCAGGCGCACCCCCCATTCGCGCAAGGTGCGAATCACGCGCTCATGCGCGGGTGCAGATCGCGCGGTGACCAGTGCGGTGCGGATAGGTGCGTGTTCACCGACCGGGAATGCCATCTGCAGGTCGTGCAATGCCGAGAGGAAGCCTTTGAACGGTCCGCCCGACAACGGCTCGCGCGCCCGTTCGCGCTCATGCAGGCCAAAGGCCTCGATTCCGTGCTCGCGCGAAACCCGCTCGCTTTCATCGCCAAAGATCACCGCGTCGCCGTCGAAGGCAATACGCAGCTGTTGGTGCCCGGACACGGTGGCGGGTGCCGGCAGGATTGTTGCCGCAGCAACACCTGCGTTCAATGCCGCATGGACTGAGATCGGGTTGGCTGACAGAAACAACTGCGCGCCGAACGGACGAATGTAAGGCCAGACCGGAGCGCCCGAGGTGAATGTCGCACGGCGAATGTCGAGCTCGTGGTGCTGGATGGAATTGAAGATGCGCAGGCCTGTATCGGACGAATTCCGCGACAGCAGGATGACTTCCACTGACGGTGCGTCTGCGTTCGTCGATGCGTTTAGCGCAAGCAGTTTGCGGACCAAAGGAAAAGCAATGCCCGGCTCGAGTATTTCGTCCTCTCGCTGGCGCTGGTGATTGGCATAAACCTCCACGCCTTCAGCCTCGAACAGGCCGTGACTGTCTTCAAGGTCGAACAGGGCGCGTGCAGTAATGGCCACGACCAGCGGTTGCAGCCTGAGATCGCCTGTTGGCCGCATATCAGTGCAGGTCATGGCGCTGGAACATGGCACGCTCGGGACGATGCAGGGCAAACCCCTGTGCGAAGTCGACCTTCATTGCGATGACGGCGTCGAGTATCGCTGCACTCGAGACCCACTCTGCGACGACTAGCAGTCCCTGCTGGTGGCCAATCTCGACGATTGCCTTGACGATTGACTGCGACATGGCGTCACTGGCCAGCGCCTGGATGAAGCTGCCATCGATCTTCACCACGTCCAGCTCAAGGTTTTTCAGATAGCCGAATGAAGACATCCCGACCCCGAAATCATCCAGCGCCACCCGGCAACCCAACGCGCGCAGCCGAGCGACGAGTTCGCTTGACGCTGCGAAATTCCGCATCGCCATGGTTTCGGTGATTTCGAACATCAGCCGACTTGGATCGATCTTGTGCAGCTCGATCAGGTGCTGGATCCTTTCGAACAAACCGGTGTCTTCAAGGCTTGCAGCAGAGAGATTGATTGAACAGGTTGCAAGCCGGGTGCCTTGTGGATGGATCCGATCAATGTTGTTGAGCGCGGTTTCGACCACCCATTGATCGATCAGCGGCATCAAGCCGTAGCGTTCGGCGGCCGGCAAGAAAGCGCCAGGGAACACGACGTCGCCGTCTTCGCTGCGCAAACGCAACAGCAATTCCACGTGCACGTCCGCTTCGTGCTGCGACTTGAGGTAATGCAATTCCTGGTAGTCCAGGAGCAGCCTGTCGTCACGCACAGCATCGCGAATACGGCTGGCCCATTCCATCTCACCGATCCTGCCGGTGATGGCCGAATCGTCCTGCGCGTAGACATGGATGCGGTTGCGCCCCCCCTCTTTAGCCAGGTAGCAGGCAGCATCCGCATGGGCGAACAATTCCTTCATCGAGGCGGCATCCACAAGCCTGACCACGCCAAGGCTGGCACTGATCGTATAGGTCCTCTGTTCCCAACTGAAAATGAAGGCTTCGATGTTTCGGCGAAGTCGCTCGGCTGCCAGCATCGCCGCATCCACCGTCGGAACGCCTGCCAGCAAAACTCCGAATTCGTCACCACCCAGTCGCCCCACCACATCGTTGGGGCGCAGTTTCTGGCGCATCAAGGCAGCCAGCTGGACCAGCAGCTCATCACCGGCGCGATGCCCCGAGGTGTCGTTGATTACCTTGAATTGGTCCAAATCGATGAACAGCAATGCTGAATTTTGGCCTTCCGGATGGCCCATCAGGAATTGCGTACGATCCTCGAACTCCCGCCGATTGAACAACTTCGTCAGCGAATCATGGCTGGCTTGATAGCTGAGCCGCTCGGTGAGCAATCGCTGCTCGGTAATATCGCTGGCGACCAGCAGCCACATCGGTATTTCGTCCATTTCGAACGAACTCACCCAGGTATTGGCCCAGAACGGCTCGGCATCGGCATCTTGCATCTGCAAATCAACGGAGCAGCGCGCGTCACCCTCCTCGAGGTCCGCATAGGCGGAGATGGCCTCGATCAATGTTGGCGACAGCGATTCATCCTTCAAGCCGGGTCCCAGCTTGTGACGGGCTGCGGCATTGCGATAGATAATTTCTCCGTTGTCCTTGCGTGCCAGCAATACCAAACAGGGCAACAGTTCATTGAGCATCCGAAATCGCACTTCGCTTGTCCGGAATTTTGCGGACATCGAGTTTCCAAGCCTCACGGCACGTTCTCGGGTATCGACCAGCGACCAGGTCAGTGCAGCGACCAACAAGCTCATTGCGGTGCCGACCCACAACACCAGCATCCAGCTCTTCATGCCGTCTTCTTGGAGCCGGGCGTGGGCCACGATGTTCCAGATGCGCCCGCCAAACTCCAGTGGCACGGAAAAACTTGATTCCCTTGCGGGCTCAGCGAACTGCTGCGAATGAAGGAGGACTGGCACGCCGCTGCTCATGTCCTGGATGCTCAGGTCCGCAATTCCCGCGGGTGCGTGGTTCAAGGTGGATGCAACCAGGTCAGAGAGCCGGAACGAGGCGCCAATCGAGCCGATGATCGAGGCGCGACGAGCTTCCACGGAATTCAGCACCACGCCATGCGCATAGTCTGGCAAGCGAACGATGAAGCCATCTTTGGTGTTATCGCCCGGGCCACTTTGACGCAGGTGAAACGGAGCAGACATGGCGACGTCATTCGTATCACGCGAACGCCGGATCGCGGCCATGTTGGCTGGTTGCGTTCCGACATCAAGACCCAGGATGCCTTCATTGCCCGGCAGCGGGGCGAACATGGTTGTGATGTAGGAAACGCCAGCCGGCGTCTGCCTGCGTTCCGCATACGCCAACGCCCGCAAGCTGACCCGTGAAGCAAGGTCCACCTGCAAATGTTCGTAGGCGAGTGCGTATTCCTCGGGAGTCATCCCGTCAGACGCAAGCAGGATCGACTGAAACCCTCGAAGAATCTGACCGCAGTGAAGCAGCTCGAGGCCAATGGCATCAGCGATGTAGCTGGTCTCGTTGGCGAGAGCCTGTTGTTCGACAATCGCTACACGGTGCCGCTCGTTCTGGGTCAACCAGAATGTCAGCGACAGGCCAACCAGGAAAGACACCAATGCCCACACCCACGCAGGCACCCGTGGGGGCGGGGCCCGGTCCGCCCCAGCTGCAATTTCGAGATCGTGTTCCCTGAAGGGCATGCTAGAACCTGCAAAATCGACGCGGTCACTCTACACGGCGAACTGTTCAATCAGGATCCGTTCTTCCAGATTGTGCTCGGGATCGAACAGCAAGGTCACGCTGTGATTGCGTGATTGGCGGACCAGGACATCGGTCACATCTCTCACTTCGTGAGAATCAGCGGTGGCGCTGACCGGCCTTTTGTGCGGGTCCAGCACGCGGAAACGAACCTCTGTCCCGGCTTGAAGCACTGCGCCACGCCAGCGTCGTGGCCGGAACGGGGCGATCGGGGTCAGTGCAATGACATTGGCCCCCAGCGGCAGGATCGGACCGTTGGCTGAAAAATTGTAGGCCGTGCTACCGGCCGGCGTTGCGACCATGACCCCGTCACAAATCAGTTCGTCGCGCCGGACCTGCCCATTGAGTTCGATGCTCACATGCGCCGCCTGTCGGGTTTGGCGAAGTAGCGAAACCTCGTTATAAGCCAGCGAGCCCACGGTAGCGCCGGACTCGGTCTGCGCCAGCATTTCCAGAGGATGCAAAATCGCCGGCTGTGCAGATTCAATCCGCGTCATCAAATCGTCATTGTGATACTGGTTCATCAGGAACCCGACGCTGCCCAGCTTCATGCCGAACACCGGCTTTCCGAGCCCACCGTGCCGATGCAGCGTCTGCAACATGAATCCATCACCGCCCAGTGCGACCACGACGTCTGCATCCTGCGGAGCGTGCGCTCCATGCAGTTTCACAAGCGCAGCCAGGGCAGCCTGCGCATCGTCGGTGGGGCTTGCCAGCAGGGCGAGTCTTGGCGTGGTCATGGGCTGAGCATAAACGCCCTCACCCGCCTGCGGGGAGAGAGTTCGACTCGATCGTGATCCACACGCGGCAATGCCTCCTTCCGCTCACGGAGGGAGGCATATCGCATCAGCTACGCGAGGCCAGTTGCGACAAGCGCTGCACCGCGACAGAAGCGGTCGGGTAATCCAGGGTTTTCTGCGCCGCCAGTTCGTTGAGCATCGACAATGTGAAGCGCAGCGTCGGGTCATCGCGCTCCAGCCAGCTACGCACCTTCGCATCCGCCGTCGCACCCGCACGCGCCAGCACCTGTTGGACCAACGCCCGTTGTTGGGTCGCCAGCTCTTCGCGCAAGACGCCACGCGCCACCGCATGCCAGCGACCGTCCACGGGCAACGCATCGATCTGTTCGACCAGCCATGGCAGGTTGAGCGCATCGCCTATGCGGAAGTGCACCTTGGCCACGTGCACCGGCTTGAGCTTGTGCTCACGCGCGACTTCGATGATGTCCGCGCACGGTTCCAGGTACGGCAAGGCCGCAAGTTGTCCGGCAAGTTCCGCTGACAGGCCCTTTGCACGCCAGTCGCGAAGGCTTGCCTCATACGCGGGCCGCTGCACCTCTGGCAGGATGCCATCGCCGGCACGAATGTCACGGAAGCCGTCGTGGTAACGCGCCACCGCCGTCGCGATATCCGGGATCGCGCCAGGGCGCGACAGCAACCAACGCGTGAACGTGCGCTGCAATTGCCAGATCACCTGCAAGGCATCGATCTGCGTGGACTCGGCGACCTTGCCATCCAGCGCATCGATCTGCGTCCACAGCTCGCGCGCATCCAACGTTTCGCGGGTGATGGTGAAGGCCTTGGCGACCTCGCCCGGGCTGCGCCCGGTGTCTTCCTGCATGCGCAACAGGAATGTCGCGCCCATCCGGTTGATCGTCGAGTTGGTGACGGCGGTGGCGATGATCTCGCGCTTCAGCCGGTGCTGCTGCATCGCCTTGGCATAGCTGGCCTGCAACGGCATCGGGAAGTAGCGCTCCAGCTCCTTGGACAGGTAGGGATCTTCTGGGATATCCGAATCCAGCAACTGCTGGAACGCGACCAGCTTGGCGTAAGACAGCAGCACCGAGAGTTCCGGCCGGGTCAGCCCCAGGCCACGGGCCTTGCGCTCGGCGAATTCTGCATCGCTCGGCAGGAATTCGATCTGGCGGTCCAGCAAGCCCTGCGCTTCCAGCGTGCGGATGAAATGCTGCTTGGAGCCCAGCCGCGGCACGCTCATCCGTTCCATCAGGCTGATGGCCTGGTTCTGCCGGTAGTTGTCATTCAATACCAGCGCCGCGACCTCATTGGTCATCGACGCCAGCAGCTTGTTGCGTGCCGGCAGGGTCAGTTTCTTGCGCTGCACTTCGCCATTGAGCAGGATCTTGATGTTGACTTCATGGTCCGACGTATCCACGCCAGCCGAGTTGTCGATGAAGTCGGTATTCAACAGCACGCCGTTCAGTGCCGCTTCGATGCGGCCCAGTTGCGTGCAACCCAGGTTGCCACCCTCCCCGACCACCTTGCAGCGCAGCTGGCCACCATCGACGCGCAGGCCGTTGTTCGCACGGTCGCCGACATCGCTGTTGTTCTCTCGGCTGGATTTGACATACGTGCCGATGCCGCCGTTCCACAACAAATCCACAGGTGCACGCAGGATCGCGTTCATCAGCTCCATCGGACTCATCGCCATTGCGTCGGACTCGATCCCCAACGCCGCTTTTGCCTGCGATGACAACGGGATGGACTTCGCACTACGCGGATAGATACCTCCGCCTGCACTGATCAGGCCGGCGTCATAGTCCTGCCAGCTGGAGCGCGAAAGCTTGAACAGGCGTGCGCGTTCCTTGAAGGAGGACGCGGCATCCGGAGTCGGGTCGATGAAGATATGGCGATGGTCGAACGCCGCCACCAGCTGGATGTGCCTGGACAGCAGCATGCCGTTGCCGAACACGCCACCGGACATGTCGCCGATGCCGGTACAGGTGAACGCCTGCTTCTGGGTGTCATGGCCAAGCGCGCGGAAATGACGCTTGACCGACTCCCAGGCACCGCGCGCGGTGATGGCCATGCCCTTGTGGTCGTAACCCACCGAACCACCCGAGGCGAACGCATCATCCAGCCAGTAACCATGTGCCTGGGCGATGCCATTGGCGATGTCCGAGAACGTGGCGGTGCCCTTGTCGGCAGCGACCACCAGATACGGGTCATTTGCATCGTGGCGAACCACGCCTGCAGGCGGCAACACTTTGCCATCCGCGGCCAGGTTGTCGGTGATGTCCAGCAAGCCGTTGATGAAGCGCTTGTAGCAGGCCACGCC
>JBKJOY010000152.1:0-8907 GCA_046595415.1 Thermomonas sp. | reverse complement strand
CTTGGCTTCCTTCTCGTCCTGCTTCTTCTGCTTGGCGAGTTCGCGCTGGCGTTTTTCGAACGAATAATTGGGCTTCGCCATCATTCAACCTGAGTCTGGGGGGCCACTAGTGTAGGGCACGCGGCGTCCAAGGTTTTCTTCAGGTGCTGCAGCGCCATGGTCGATGCTGCCGGTTCGCGCAGCGCCTTGCGAGCGGAACCAAGCGCCTGTCGGACCGTTACGGGCGTCTGCTCGGCCTCGATCAGCCTGCCTGCGGACCCTTGGCATGCCTGCAAGGCATCGATCCAGTCAGCCGGTTGCGCCGGCTGCAAGCGTCGGCTGGCCCAACGCAGCGCGCGAAACGCCGGTTCCACCTCCTGCTACTGCTCGAACGCGACAGCCACTGTGCCCGTGGACACTGCGGCGAGGCCCGCCACTTGCAGCGCAGCCGCCGCCTCGAGTCGGCCGCGCAGGTCGTGGTCGAGGTGGCTGCGTGCGACCGACAGGCACAGCACCACGGCGAGCACGCCAACGCCAGGGTCTGGGGCCATCGCCATGGCGCAGCCCAAGGTGCCGAGGATCGCCAGCATGGTCACGCAGGCATCCAGCAATGCGCGGACCAGTGGCGGCTTGGGTTGGTTTGGAATGGTGGGAATGGATGTTGTCATGCGTCGCTCGAAATGATCCGTACCAGCAGCATTTGGCGCCAATGATTGTTTGTGCTTAGAGGCATGAGGTTCAGCGAACTTAAAACTCTGACGGGATGTGCAGCACGTCTAGGGCGCCGGCGCGTGCGGCGTGAGTGGCAGGATGTCTTGCGTCGATTGTGCACGGGCAGACAACCAGCCTCGGCCGAATTCGACACCATGCTCGAGCAGGAAGCGGGACTGCGCCTGCGTTTCGTGCCTTCGCCGATCACGGTCAAATGCAATGACTTGGCCATGTGGATGATGTGCAAGGCGACCTCCGGCTGATAGAGCAGGGTGAATTCGCGCCGCTTCAAGGCGAGCCGCAACATCGTAGGCATGGAATTTTGCTGGCGCGCAAGCAAGAACACCGCTAGCGACAGCGCCAAGCCAATCAGGAGGCCTGGCGGTACCAGCACCATGGATAGTTCGCGCAAACGATGCTTCAACCGGTAAACCGGAATGGCGGAATGGCTCGCCAAATCGAACTGCTTGGAGGACTGGATGGCGACCAGGTGATCGCCATCGAAGAAGGTCACTTGGCGCGCGTCGCCCAAGCGCAGCGCCCACCTCGGATCAAACCGACCACCCGTCGCTGCCGGCAGTTTGCTGGTCGCGGGTTACAGACTCAAGGAGACATCGGACCGCTCGGAGAAGATGTCCAGCATGGCGGATGCCAGGATGGCGGCTGCGCAGTGACCCAGTTCGAATATCAGGAACCGTCGATCCTGGCCCGGACCGAGATCCACGGATGGGCGAACCTTGGCTCCGTAGCGGCTGACATGGGTTGGCGGGCCAAGCGGCAAGCTCTGTGCGTAGCCCCCGAACGACGAGCACTGCAGCCGTTCGTCTCGCACATCGCCCACCGCCTGAAGCTATGCCGCCTTCATCCCGATATCGAGCATCAAGGTAATGCCTGCTTCCGAACAAATGAATTGGCCAGTGTCCTGCAGGCAGAGGATCGAGTTCACTTCTTCGCGAGTGCCACCACGGCGTCGAGGGTTTGCTTGACGTGTTGGTTGGGGCTCAATGCCGAATAGGCGTGCACGATCTTGCCCGACGGGGCGATCACATAAGACGTGCGGTCAGACCAGCCCGGCTTCATCGTGAGCAGGGAGTCGTATTGCTTGGCAATCTTCGCGCCAGCGTCGGCAGCCACCGCGAACTTGCCACCGCAGTGTTCGGTTTCCTTAGAGAAATCGGCGAGCTCGCTGATATTGCCTGCAGTCACCCCGATCACCGTGGCGTGCTGCGCCTTGAACTTGTCGATCGCCTCGGAAAACAGGTGGGCTTCGACGTTGCAACCGGAGGTATGCGCTGCGGGGAAGAAGTAGACCACTACCGGGCCCTTCTTCAGCGCTTCGGCCAGGTTGAATGTGAAAGGTGCGCCGGCGAGATAGGCGGGTGCACTGAAGTCGGGTGCCTTCGTGCCCACTTTCAGGGCGGCTGAGGCGGCTGTGGCGAAGGCCAGTGTGCTGATCAAGCCGAGGGTAGCGAGGCTGCGGGAGTAGGACATGCGGGAGCTCCGATGGGGTCTGTTCTTATACCGTTGATTGTGTCGGTACGGTGTGGCGGTCGCCATTGGATCCGGTGATCACGGCGCGGCCTATGACGAAGCGACTGCGCGCAAGCGTGCAACCTGGCGATCCGCCATTCTTTTCAACAGCGGCGAGGAGATATTCAGGCTGAAATACAGGAAACCCGGAAAGCCCATCCACAAGCCGCTCTCGGGGCGCGCCGGGATCACCAATGCGGACACGATTGAGATCGCTGCAACCAAGCTGACCAACAGCCAGCTGAATCCGTCGATGCGGGTGTGGATCAGCTCTGCTTCGCTGAGTGCCAATGCGCCTCGCAGGCGCCATGCATGCAGGTAGAGCCACGCCATGACCAAGCTCATCGACCCGAACGCCACCCCGAACACGATGAACAGCACGGGGATGTCGGTCACGCCTGCGTCGAACGTCGCTGGCAGGAAGCCGCCAGTAATCGAGTTGCAAAGCGCCTCGAACACCATCCGCATCGGATAGACAAAGATCAATACCTGGAACACGAGGAACAGACTCAGGCGGTTGGTGAGTGCGTCATCCAGCCCGTATCGCTTTGTCCAACTGACGTGCCCGCTCCAGAACTTCAGAATGAGCAGGAAGCTCAGGGCCGATGCCGGAAGCCCCTTCAGCGCCTCGACCAGCGCCTGGACGCTGGACGGAATGTGGTCACCTGCGATCAGCAGCAAGGTCAGCGCGAAGGCAAACGCAGCATCCACGAATGCCTCGACGCGTGTCGTGCTCTCTCCCCGGTCAAGCAGGGCGGGTCTGGCGGGCGTTGCGCGTCTTGGGTCGTGCGGGCTCGACGATGGCATGGGCCGGCATGGCTGGAAAGAGACCCGCCAATGGTAAGGGCTAAGCGCGACTAGCGACGGCTAGCCTTGCATCATGGAGGGCAGCCGGCATTCGTGGCACAGACGCATGCCGGCTTGCCGCGTTACCGCAGGTCGATGTCCGCGACCTTGTCCTGGTAATCCTTGGTCGGGTCCACTCCCAGCATCAACTTCACGCCGGCCAGGAAATTGTTCTCGTTCAACCAGACCTGTGCGTGTTCGGCATCGAAGCGCAGCAGGACCAGCTTGGGATCATCCTTGCCGTTGAACCAGGCACCGATGAAGGGGTTCCACAGGCGATCAATGACTGCGGGATCGTTGTCGATCACCAGGTTGCCGTGGATGCTGGCGAACAGGTCATGACCCTTGGAGCTGAAGGCGGCAATCGCGCGCCGCGGCTGGGACAGATGATCGACAACGGCATTCGGCTTGCCGCTGAAGAACCAGATCGGCCCACGTGCTTCGCCTTCGATCATCGCGGTCATGGGGCGTGAATGACCATCCTCGACCCCGTCGACGCCCAACATCAGGGTGCGGTCGCCCTTCAGGGCTTTCCAGAATTTCTGTTCAAGTTCTTGTGATGTGGACATGCCGATTATCTGCGGGCGGGGAAGCCATGATTCTCGATGGACGGTTGTGGATGTGATGTATAGGTTGCAGCCGCGTTACTTTTCGCCTCTTGGAGCGAAACAACAGGTAGTCCACGGCCGTCGCCGTTTTCCACACTGCATGAGGTGCGAAAATGAAGTCCAAGGGCTTGCCTGTCCTGGTATCGATAGTGATGGCGTGCTCGGCATCGTCTGCCATTGCCGCGGATGCCTGCATGGTCCGCAGTGGGCCGACGGTGATGCCGTTGGCCGAGTTGTATACCTCGGAGGGTTGCAGTAGTTGCCCACCGGCCGATCGCTGGCTGTCTCAACAGATCAGTCGTGACGATGCGAATTTCCTGGCCTTCCATGTGGACTATTGGGATGACATCGGTTGGCCGGATCGTTTCGCGTCATCGCAGTACTCGGAGCGACAACGCACTCGGGTCGGTGCTGCTGGGCAGACCACCGTCTATACGCCTCAGGTCATGCTGGGCAGCGTCGTGCAGGCGTCATGGCGCAGTTCCGGTGAGTGGCGGAAATCCATGCAGCAAGCCCGGCAGCCAGCGGGAGCGGCATTGACGCTGCGCATGCAATCGGATGAAGCGGGCTGGCAGTTAAACCTTGGCGCTGCCGCAGTCGGCACCCAAGCCGATGGGGCGAAGGTGTGGCTGGCGCGCTATGTCGATGCCCAGCAGTCCAATGTCCGGGCTGGCGAAAACCGCGGCGTCACCTTGCACCATGATCGCGTCGTGCGGCAGCTGCTGGGTCCGTGGGCATTGCCTGCCCGTGGTGCGCTTGCACGTGAGGTCGAGTTCCCGAAGGATGCATCGGCGTGGGGGCTCACGGCATTCGTACAAGACGCACGCGGCAATGTGCTGCAATCGTTGCGGTTGCCGGCCACTGCTTGCGCATCTGGTGGCGGCCCTTGATCGCAAGACGCCCGTGATGATTCGCTGAACTTCGGGATAGTGCTGGAGCGCCGGGCGCTACCGGCAAAAGCGCGCATACTCGAATACCCGACGTGAGTACGCGGATGCCTTCCCAGATCGAGTTCTTCAAGTTCACCCTGGGCAATGACCAGAGCATCAGTCCTACTGCGTTGCAGGCCTTGTGGGCGCGTGCATGCCAGACCTCTCACGTTGCGGTCAGTCGTCATGTCCCGGGTGGGCTTGGGACCTCGGACCGACCTATCTATTCGCTGCATGGGCCACACCAACTCAATGACTTGCCGCAGGTGGAACGTCGCCTGCGCCAGTTGCTGGAAGATGCCAGTCTGCGGGTCTCACTGATTGCATTGCATTCGTAAGAGGATCGCCGCGTTCCTGGCGACGGTTCCCAACCCGCACTCGTGTGTCGACTGACGGTTTGGTGCCGGTATAGCCAAACCACGTTGCACGGCAAAGTCGATTTCCCTGCGAATGCTGTGGTCCGCGAGACTGGCTTCGCGTTCGATTTGGCTGCCGAGTGTCTCCATCTGCTTGCCGATGGCTTCCATCGGGCGCGCCGCCACTTCCATTTCGTCCGGCAACCTTGGCCGGTATAGCGCGTGGTCTGCAGTCTTCAGCCAGATGCGGTAGTCGCAGGAGCTAGGGATACCATGCAGGCACCGGTTGGATGCCAAGTTCGAGTGGAACTTGCCGGCCATTGGCATTGGCGCTTCTTGCCCCATAGTGACCGTATGCCCAAGCAAAGATCATGTCGGTCAAGGGCCACAGTGGCGATTCATACAGTCCGCGGCGGGGAGAAACGGTGATGGCAACAGGCTGGGCAGGCGACGGCGCGGTACAGGATCAAATCGACGCGACGGTCGCGGATGGGATCAAGCGTGCACGCAGCAAGCTGCCAACGGGCCCGGGTCTTGAACGGTGCGAAGCGTGCGACGGCCCCATTCCTGACGCTCGCCGCCGGGCGATGCCGGGCGTGCGCCTGTGCGTGCAATGCCAGGAAGTAAATGACCTTGACGCCGGTTCGAGCGGTTATAACCGGCGGGGCAGCAAGGACAGCCAGCTGCGTTGAGCGCGCAAACAAAACGCCCGGCTCATAGCCGGGCGTTTTGAATCAATGGCGCGTGGAATCAGTAGTGCTGTAATCCCAGGATTGCGGCTAGCACCACCGGCAGGATGATGCCGATACCATTGCGGTCATCGTAGCGACCGTACTGGTTGCGACCGTAATAGGCATCCGTGTAACCCCGCTGGAATCCCTGGCGGAAATAATACTGGTAGTCGCTCGGGCTGATGTAGTAGCCGTTGTAGCCATAGCTTCCATCACGGTACGCATAGCTGTTGCGGTAGTCGAACCTCCAGCGGTCCTGCTGGTCAGCACGACCCGCGTAGAAACCTTCCTGATAGCCATCACTCACGGCTTGCTGCAGCAGGTTGGCACCATACTGGTTGGTGTTGTATCCGCGTCCACCATAGCTGTAGCGGTAGTTTGAACCGGTGTAGTAGTACGGATCGTTGTTGTAACTGTAACGGGATGCATTCCAGCGAGACTGGTGGGACTGCCAACGGCGGTAATAGTCCTGTTGATAGCGGTACTGGGCATTACGATTCTGGCGACGGAGATCGCTCGTGCGCTGTTCGATTTGCGAGCGACGCGCCGACTCATCGCGCTGCCACGACATTGCAGCGCTCCGCTGCTGGTCGATCAGGCGGCGCTGCTGGTCATCTGACAGCCGCTTCTGGGAGGCCTCGTAGCGGCCATTATTTCCGTTATTGCCCCAACGATGATCGTTCCCGCGGTCTTCGTTTCGGCGATCGTCATCCCTGTTGCTCTGATTGTTGCGCCTGTCCTGGTCACGGTTTTCGAGGCGCTGATCACGATACTGCTGGTCACCGGCGACTCGAGTGTTGGCATCCGCACGAGCCTGAGCATCGCGAGCGGCTTGCTGAAGGCGCTGGTCGTCGTTGTTCCGGCGTTCTGCCTGCCGCTGGCGTTGCTCGGCCATGCGCTGCGAAGCGTCGTCGTTCTGCTGCGACATGCGCTCATCTTGCTGCTGGCGCTGGTCGTCGTTGTTCCGGCGTTCTGCCTGCCGCTGGCGCTGCTCGGCCATGCGCTGCGCAGCGTCATCGTTTTGCTGCGACATGCGCTCAGCTTGCTGCTGGCGCTGGTCTGCCATGCGTTGATCGGCTATATCGCGCTGTCGTGATTGGCGGTCGAGCTGCTGCTGGCGCTGTGCCTGCATGCCTTCGCCAGCCTGCTCGCGACGCTCGGCCTGCTGTCGGGCTTGCTCGCCCCAGTTCTCGTTCCGTTCCGGGCCCGCACGCTCGGCAGGGGGGTGCTGCAAGCGTTGCACGTCCGCGTTTTGCGGTGCCTGCTCGCGCGCAGGCTCTTGTTGGCGTCGTTCCCCGAGCTGCTTGCGCGGCTTTTGCTCGCTCTGGTCGTCACTGTCGTCCTGCAAACGCTGCTGGGCGAACGCTGGCGCAGTGCTGCCAAACGCGATCAGGGCGCCCAGCACTGCGGTGGTCAAGGTGCGGGTGGACGTGCGGATCATTTGTATCTCCCCAGCGGCACGACCGATTCGCGCCTCACATCGTCAGTAAACGGCTATGAGCATGAATCGATGCTGATATTTCTTTGGGCCCGGGTCGGGCTGCCAACGTATGCAAGCGCGCATTCAGGTTTCTGCAATTGCTTTGATCAGGCGCTATCGCATCGCATGACGAACGGCAGCTTCCTGACGGGGCGCGATGTGCGATTGTCCCGGTTCGTCTCTAGAGATCCGACATGAATCTGTCCCGCCATTTGGTCATGCTTGCCGTCTTATCCATCGGCTTCACCACCCGAGCCGCGGAACAGCCGGCACTGACCGCGACCACACTTGGGAGTGGATTGCAGCGCGCACCAGAGCAGGAGGCAGTTACCTTCGAGTTGGCAGACCTCTCGTTCAAGGTGGACCCTGCGCGCAAATGGTTGGATGGCGATGCCAAGCTGACATTCCGCGCCATCAAGCCGCTTTCGAAGTTAGTGGTCGATCTCGATCGCAACTACAGAGTCGATCTGGTCGAAGTAGACGGTAAGCCGGTTCCCGCTGGCGCATGGCGCAACCCGGAAGGTCGCATGAGCGTCGACTTGCCCCAGCCGCTTGCAGCAGGCGAACGCACCGTTTTGCGCATTCGCTATGCGGGCCCGCCGCACCAGGCCAAGCGTGCGCCGTGGGATGGCGGCATCGTCTGGTCGAAAGCGCCGACTGGCGAGCCGTGGATCGCAACCGCGGTGGAAGGCGAGGGCTGCGATCTGCTGTGGCCATGCATCGATCATCCAATGGGCGAGCCCCTTCGCGTGGACCAGCACATCACGGTTCCGGTTCCGTTGGTGGTCGCCGGAAATGGCGTCGCCAAGGGCATGGACGAGAAAGACGGCTGGCGGACCTACCACTGGAGTGCGCGCGATCCGGACACTTACGCGATCGCGCTCAATATCGGACCGTATGAACTGCTGCAGGCGGATTACCACTCTCGCTTCGGCAATGTCATTCCGCTGCGTTTCTGGTACCTGAAAGGCAACCAGGCCAAGGCGCGCGGCCTGTTCGCCGAATTCGCGCCGATGCTGGATTTCTTCGAGGAGGTGATCGGCCCGTATCCATTTGGCGATGAAAAGATGGGTGTGGTGGAGACCCCGCACCTCGGAATGGAGCATCAGACCATCAATGCCTATGGCAACGATTACAAGAAGGACGAATACGGCTACGACTGGCTGCTGCAGCACGAGTTTTCGCACGAATGGTTCGGCAACCAGCTGACCAATGCCGATTGGGACGACATGTGGCTGCACGAAGGTTTTGGCAGCTACATGCAACCGCTGTACTTGCAGCGGTTGCGCGGCGACATGGAATACATGGCGGTACTGATGAAGCTGCGCACTCGAGTCGTCAACCGGCATCCGATCGTGTCCGGTCGCAGCATGACTGAAGAAGACGTTTACGACGACCAGCGCGGCCCTGGAAACGATATCTACTCCAAGGCAGCGCTGATGCTGCACACCTTGCGTGGCCTGATCGGCGACGATGCATTCTTCCGCGCCACCCGCGAGATCGTCTACGGTACTGATACGCCGCGGCCCGGAAATTTCAAGCCGCGCTATGCGACCACGTCCGACTTCATTGCCATCGTCAACCGAATCACCGGCCGCGACTACGGATGGTTCTTCGATGTCTATTTGCGCTCGGCGAAGCTGCCTGAATTGCAGGCTACGCGGACGGGAAACCAGTTGGCGTTGCTTTGGAAAACGGAAGGCGACAAACCCTTCCCGATGCCGGTACAAGTGCGCG
>JBKJOY010000020.1:0-6547 GCA_046595415.1 Thermomonas sp. | reverse complement strand
CCATCGTGCCGCTGGGCAGGAGTTCCATACCCTTCTCACTGTAGCCGGAGATCTGCACCTGCTTGTAGCGGGAGAAATCGATGTCGGTCAGCGGGTGCTTCTCGCGATACTTGGGATCGACGAGGTTCCATGCTCCCTCGAAATCGCCCCAGCGAATCGCCGCCGAATAGGCGTATTGGGTTTCATCCAGCGCAGTGCCCTTGCTTGCGGACTTCGGGCAGCCGCCCAGTAGCGCCATGCACGACAGCAGGGAACACAGCAGCAGATAGCGCAGCAATCGAGTCATGGCATCCCTCGGTGAGAAGCGAGCGGCTTCGTAGCCATCCTAACCTGCGCGGATGCGCCCCTGCCCGGCTAGCCCCTGGCAATCGCCACGTAACGGCCCACGAACGTCGCCGCCACGCCGCCATCGGCCAGCAGGGTGCGCGCTTGCAGGCGAATGCTGGCCCGGCCCTGCCTGCGCAATGCATCCAGCAACGCTGCGCGCTCGCCGGCATCGTCGAAACAGGCATCCACAAGCAGGTCTTCGAACACCGGCTTGAGGTAACGCACGCGACTGTCGGCGACGAAGATGTCGGCTTCGATGCCCTGTTGCGCCAATTCCAGGTAGACCAATCCCCACGCGGCCAAGGTCATCAACGAGCCCAGGCTGCCGCCGAATGCGCAGCCCTTGTCGTTGACGTTGGCGGCGAGCGGTGCACGCAGGCGCAAGTGGCCGTCCTGCCAGTGATCGATCGCCGGTTGCATCGCCGCTACCGGCGGCATCGCCAGATAGTGCGCAGCCAAGCCGTCCAGTGGCGATGTGTGTGTCGAGGTCATGTCCATGGGCGATAGCCTGACGCAATCGTGGGGGCTATGCCAAGCTGACGTGGATGTCGACGCCTCCCCAACATCCGCAACGGTTGCATGGCTGGACCGTGTTGTCGCTGCGTCCACGCGGCCAGCATGACAGTCTGCGCGCTGCCGCCAAACGACATGGCGCACGTGTGCTGGCGTTGTCGCCGTTCGCGATTGAAGCCCTGTCCGACCCAACCCATCGGCAGACGCTCAAGCAGGCGCTCGCGGCCGATATCCTGATTTGGACCAGCCCGAATGCCGTACGCGCCGCCGCGACTCTGCAACCCTTGGCTGCGCGACTCGGCCAACTCTGGCTGGCCGTCGGTAGTGGCACTCAACGCGCCCTGAAGCGCATGGACATCGATTCACGCGCACCGTCGCGGATGGACAGCGAAGGCCTGCTCGCAATGCCGGAACTGCAGGGCGTGCGCGGTCGCAGCATCGGACTGATCACTGCGCCGGGGGGTCGCGGGCTGCTGGCACCGACCTTGGCCGAGCGTGGCGCCGTCATCATGCGCGCTGATGTGTATGCCAGACGGGCAATCGCCATCAACCGGCGTGCAATCGCTGCGCTGGAGTCGGCATTGCTGGCGCCGCAGCACCGGCTGCTGGCGTTGAGCAGTGGCGAAGCGCTGCAATGCGTGCTCGCCGCCACAAGCCATCAGGCTGCACTCCTGGATATCGCCGTGGTCGCCGCCAGCGAACGCCTCGCCGATGCCGCCCGTCTTGCAGGTTTCAGGCGCATCAGCATTGCCAGTAGTGCAGCACCCGCTGCCCTCCTGCAGGCAGCAGCGAAGGCGTTCGTTTAGCATCACGGGGTGAACGCATCGCCCACTCCAGCACCACCCATCCCGCCCCGTCGCTCGCGTGCGGGTGCCCTGTTGCTGGGGCTCCTGCTGTTGGGCGTGTTGGCAACCGCGGGCGTGTTCGGCTGGCGCTACTGGCAGCACCAACAAGCGCAGTCCGCGGCCTTGGCCGAGCGGCAACGTGAGGCACTGGATGCGAGCGTTGCCAGCTTGCGCGCCACCCAACGGGCTCAAACGCAACGCCTGCAGCAGGCCGAGGCCACCAACCGCGTGCTGCGCGACGAATTGCTCGGCATCGGTGAACGCGCCGGCCTGCTGGAAGACAGTGTTTCCAAGCTCGCTGATCCCGACCGCAACAGTGCGCAGTCCTTGCGCCTGGATGAACTCGAACTGCTCCTCGGCATCGGCCAGCAACGGCTGCAACTGGCCAATGACCTCGACGGTGCACGGCGTGCACTCGCGTTGGCTGGACCGCTGCTGGGTGGCATCGACGACCCGGCCTACCTCAACCTGCGGCAGACACTCGCGCAGGAACAGGCCGCGCTGGATGCGCTGGGCGCAGATCCGCGGGTGCGTGCGAATGCCTTGCTGGATCAGCTGGCGAAGCAACTGCAGGACATGTCGACGACGACATCTCGTGCGCCGGAAGCGCACACGCCCTGGTATGAGCGCCTGCTGGACCGGATCGTGCGCGTGCAGCCCACCGCCCATGCCGGGCTGAACGAGCGCACGGATCGCGAGGCCGCGATCGCGGCGATGCAGATCGAATTGAGCCTGGCCCGCGTGGCCATCGAACGCCGTGACGAGGCAGGCATGGCGACCGCGCTGGATCGGACCAGTGCCTGGCTGCAGAAACTGCAGCCATCGAAACTGGCGACCGATCGCAAGCGGATCATTGAAATCAAGAGAATCGCTTTGCAGGTGGATGCGCCGCTGTCAGGCAGCACCTTGCAGCAATTGCACGCACTACGCGGGCAATGACCTGCTCACACGCTGCTTGCAGGCCGGCTGCGATGCTCCACCAAGCGACTTATTGCGACCAAGGATTGGAGCCAACATGAACCTGTTCCGCAGTGTGTTGTTCTGGCTGGTGCTGGCCGTACTGGGTGCATTACTGGCGCAATTGCTGCTGCAGGATCCGGGCTACGTGTTGGTGCGCTTCCGCGGCAGCGACTACCAGACCACGGTTGCCGCCGGGCTCGGATTGCTGCTGGCTTGCATGTTCGGCCTCGCCTTGTTGTGGAGTCTCTTGCGGCTGCCGTTTGTGGCATGGAAACGCCATCAGAAAAAGCGTGCGCGCGCACAATTGATCGATGGCTTGCACGCCCACGAGCGCGGTGAATACCAGCGCGCCGAACAGTTGCTGAGCCAAGCCGCCGCGCATGGCGAAGGTGGCAACCTGGCACGTATGCACGCAGCTCGTGCTGCGGCAGCGCGTGGCGATGCTGCTGCCGCGTCCACGCATGTGGATGCGCTGGGCGAACGCGACGCGACCAGCCAAGCATTGCTGCGCGCGGAACACGCGCTTGCCGACGATAAACCCGCTGATGCGCTGGTGGCGCTGGACGCGCCCCGCGCGCAGCCCCTGCCACCGCGCGGATTGCAGCTGCGCGCCGAAGCATTGGCCGCCAGCGGTCGCGGCTTCGAGGCTTACGGCTTGCTCGGCGCATTGCGCCAACAACGGGCCATGCCGACCGCACGCTTGGACGCCTTGCAGTCGCAGTGGGCCGCGCAGTCGTTGCAGCAAGCCGGCAATGCCAGTGAGCTTGCCGATCGCTGGGACGCATTGCCGCAGGGCGTGCAAACCACCGCATCCGTGGTTGCCGCCTATGCAAGCCGCGCAGCGGCGATGGGCTGGAACGAGGCCGCGACGCGCAGCTTGGAGCAGGCGTTGGATCGCCAGTGGGACGAGGACCTGGTCGCGCGCTATGGCCAGCTGGACGTCGCCCGCCTTGACGAACGTCGCGTGCAAGCCGAAGGCTGGCTGCAAGGACACCCGTCCAGCCCCTCGCTATTGCTGACCATTGCCCGCCTCGCGAAGGCCCAAGGTCAACTGCCACAGGCCGAGCGCGCGCTGTATCGCGCGATTGCGCAGGGTGCAGGCAGCCCTGCCTGGGAAACATTGGGCGACATCGCCGTGCAATCCGGCGATGAGCCGCGCGCACGGCTGGCGTATGCCAATGCCCTGCGCAGCCAGCGCGGCGCCGCCCTGTTGGACCTGCCCGGCCGGGACCTGCGCCAGCAAATAGCGGATACCGCCGCGATTGAGGAGCGCGACGAGCACGGGATGCCGCGGCTTCGGGGCTGACCGCGCGGGAATTACAATCGCGGGATGACGACACCCATCCCCGACATCGACCTCGTTCGCAACTATCTGATGGACCTGCAGGACCGCATCTGCAGGGCCATCGAGCAGGCGGACGGGCAAGCCCGTTTCAGCGAAGACGCGTGGACACGGCCACCGAACGACATCCTGCTGGCGGGTCGTGGCCGCACGCGGATCCTGCGCGATGGCGCGGTGTTCGAGCAGGCGGGGATCGGTTTTTCAGACGTCTCAGGCAATCGCCTGCCGCCTTCGGCCACCGCAGCGCGACCAGAACTGGTGGGCGCGCAATGGCGCGCGGTGGGTGTGTCGCTGGTGTTCCATCCGCGCAATCCGCATGTGCCGACCACCCACGCCAACGTCCGCCACTTCCGCGCCGAAAAAGATGGCGAAACCGTGGCGTGGTGGTTCGGTGGAGGCTTCGACCTGACTCCCTTCTATCCGGTCGACGAGGACGTACGGCATTGGCACCAGGTCGCGCGCGACCTGTGTGAGCCGTTCGGTGGCGAAGCGCGCTACGACGCGCACAAGCGCTGGTGCGATGAGTATTTCTTCCTCAAGCATCGCGACGAGACCCGCGGCATTGGCGGTTTGTTCTTCGACGACCTGCACACCGGTTTCGATGAGGATTTCGGTTACATGCGCGCGGTAGGTGACGGCATCCTCGATGCCTACTTGCCCATCGTCGAGCGCCGCAGGGACGCGCCATACGGCGAGCGCGAACGCCAGTTCCAGTTGTACCGGCGAGGCCGCTACGTCGAGTTCAACCTTGTGTTCGACCGCGGCACCCACTTCGGCCTGCAGTCGGGCGGACGCACTGAATCGATCCTGATGAGCATGCCGCCACTGGTGCGCTGGGAATATGGATTCACGCCGGAACCCGGCAGTCCCGAGGCACGCCTGGAAGACTATCTCCGACCACGTGACTGGCTGGGCGAGCTTGCCTAGACGGCGCCTACTCCGCGCCTGACGCCGGTCGCTTCCTGCGCAGGGAGCCACGAGGCAAGCGTTCCACATATTTCAGGGCGCGTTCCGAGCCACCTTCCTCCTTCGGCACCACGCTGATGGTGCCATTGGTTTCCAGCAATGCCAGCGATACGTCTTCAACGCAGGCCAGGCTGTTCGCACGCAACGCCGCGTGGAAGTCGTCCTCGCTGACGAGTTCGCGCCGCAGCACCTCGGGGAACATGACCCCGTCCCGGGCCAGCACCATCGGCACCCCCTCGATCAAATGCTCGGCGCCACGAAAGCGCGAGGTGAGGAAGGCAACGCCATAGTTGAGTGCAATCAGCGTTCCCGCGAGGATCATCGCGCCGGTCAATGAATTGTCGCCCCCGTTCATGCCATTTTGAACAGCGTTGCCGACCAGGATCAGCAGCACCAAATCGAACGGGGTGAACTGGCCGACCGAGCGCTTGCCCGACATCCGCATCAGCGCGATCACCATCACGTAGACGGCAATGGCCCGCAGCACGAAATGCCACCACGGCGCGGTCAAATCAAACATATCGTTCATGGAAACATTCCAGCCGGCAGTGCCGCATTCTGCCTGCGATCACCTCTTCGGCCCAACAACCATTATTGAGGGCCCAGCCAGCAAGCGGCGCTCACACCGAATCAACTGGCCACGTCAGTACTGCATGCGTGTCTTACCTGGGGCCGGACAGGCATCGCAGCGTGAAGACACAAAAAAGGAGCGGCAATTGCCGCTCCTTTTCCGGAACCGATCCACCCGCATGCGGATGACCGAATGGATCAGGGCATCAGCACCGAGTCGATCACGTGGATCACGCCGTTGCTCTGGTAGACATTTGCGGTGGTGACATTCGCGGATCCACCCTTGCTGTCGGTCAGGACGATACCGCTGCCGTTCATGCGCGCGGTAAGGGTTTCGCCCTGCACCGTCTTGAGCGTGGCCTTGCCGCCACCGGCCTTGATGCGCGCGGCAAGTGCCGGGCCGTCCAGGCGGCCCGCGACCACGTGATAGGTCAGCACTGACGTCAGCGTGCCCTTCATTTCCGGCTTGAGCAGTGAATCAACGGTGCCTGCGGGAAGCTTGCCAAATGCTGCGTTGGTGGGCGCGAACACGGTGAACGGACCCGGGCCCTTGAGCGTGTCCACCAGGCCTGCAGCCTTGACCGCAGCGACCAGCGTGGTGTGGTCCGCAGAGTTGACCGCGTTGTCGATGATGTCGCGGCTGCGCAGCATGGCGGCACCGCCCACCATGGGGTTATCAGACTCGGCCATGGCGCCAGCGCTCATGTTGTCGTGGGTATTCATCGAATTCATCGAGCAGCCAGCCATACCGGTAGCGGCGACGGCAAGGCTAAGCGCAAGCAAGGTGGTTTTCATGTTGTAGCTCCGTGGGAAAATGAGGGTGGGCCCGACTGGGCAGTCACAGCTCATCTACGGAGGTTTGCAGCGTACGGATGCATGTGGGCAGCATCCACAGCGCTTCCTCGAGATCGTCCTTGCTGACCAGTGCACACCGCAGCACATGCTGGAAGACGCAGCCGTTGCGCGCGAACATGCCATCCATTGGGCTTGATCCTGCCAGCCAAGCCGCATGCTGCCAGCGATG
>JBKJOY010000015.1:0-4364 GCA_046595415.1 Thermomonas sp. | reverse complement strand
TGTCGACACCGGGAATCCCGACTACCTGCAGGAGGCGCTGGTTCCGATGCGCAGCGAAGCGCATGGC
This sequence comes from Thermomonas sp., assembly GCA_046595415.1. Taxonomy (GTDB): domain Bacteria; phylum Pseudomonadota; class Gammaproteobacteria; order Xanthomonadales; family Xanthomonadaceae; genus Thermomonas. Next base: position 4,297 of record JBKJOY010000015.1, on the reverse strand, counting down.
GGCGATGACGTCGGCATCTGGGCACAAGGCCCGGGCAGCAACGCGGTGCGCGGCAGCTTGGAGCAGAACACCATCTTCCACTTCATGCTGCAGGCCATGCCACGCCTGCGGGCGGCGCTATGCGCGAAAGGTGATTGCGATGCGAACGGCATACCAGTGAATCTGCCGAAGCCCGCGGACTTCGGCATGACGAAACCGGAAGGCGACTGACTAGAACGGCTTCCCCAGCACCAGGTAGACCACCGCGAACAACAGCACCACCGGCAACTCGTTGAACCAGCGCAGCGCCTTGCCGCTGGGCAACGGTCGCCCGGCATCGACACCTTTCAACCAGCGCCCGGCCACGATGAAGTGCACCAGCATCAGCAGGACCAACAGCAACTTCGCATGCAGCCAAGGGCCCCCGATGCGGAAGTGCAGCCACAGCGCCAACCCGAACAGCAACGCAATCCCGAACATCACGTGGCCGAAGCGATACAGCCGCCGGCCCATCAAGACAAGCCGCGCACGCACCGCGGGTTCATTGCCTGCTTCGGCAATGTTGACCAGAATCCGCGGCAGGTAGAACACCGTCGCCATCCACGCCATCACGAACACCAGGTGCGCGGTCTTGGTCAGCAAATACGCCATCGGGTTACATCCTTCTCGAAGTCACGGGTTCAAGTGACTAGGATGCCACGATGACCAAAACCTACGACCGTGACTATTTCGACCGCTGGTACCGCCGTGGTGGCATCGGCGATGCCAGACGCCTGGCCCGCAAGGTCGCCTTGGCAGTGGCGACCGCCGAATACCACTTGGAACGGCCGATCCGACGTGTGCTCGACGTCGGATGCGGAGAAGGCGCGTGGCGCGCGCCCCTGCTCAAGCTGCGGCCCAAGGTCGAGTACATCGGCTTCGACGGTAGTGACTATGCGGTGTCGCGCTACGGTCACATCCGCAATCTGCATCTGGCGCAGTTCGGGGATTTCGAATACCTGCGTCCATGCGCGCCGGTCGACCTGCTGGTCTGCAGCGATGTACTGCACTACTTGCCCACCCGCGAACTGGACCGCGGTTTACCGGCGCTGGCGGACCTGTGCGGCGGCATCGCGTTCATCGAGACCTTCACCCGCGAAGACCAGGCGATTGGCGACGAAGACGAATTCAAGTCGCGGCCTGCACGCTTTTACCTGGAGCGCTTGCGCGCCATCGGTCTGCGTCCGCTGGGCTCGCATTGCTGGCTGTCGCCCGGATTGGTGGCGCGGGCCACCGCGCTGGAATTGCCCGAATAGCCGGTCAGAAAAGGGGTCAGGTACATTTTCGCCAGCGAAAATGTACCTGACCGCTTTTCTGAGCCTGACCAGCGTCACGGGGTGCAGCAGGCGATGCGTTATGCTGCATCGCCGCAAAAACACGGGTTTGTCAACAAGATGCTGCTTTACCAATGGCACGAATTCTGGCGCGCCGGCATGGCGCCCTACACCTACTTCGCCGATGCCGGCGCCAAGATGTACGCCTCCAACGACAGCTGGCTGTCGTCGGTGCCTGGCGCACAGCGCACGGCTGCCTCGTTCGAGCTGCTGTACCGGCTTGGCAAGGATTACGAAAAACCGGAATTCGGCATCCACCAGATCGACGTGGACGGTTTGTCGATACCGGTGGTTGAACGCGTTGCCGTGGAAAAACCATTCTGCCGCCTGCTGCGCTTCAAACGCTACCACGACCAGGCGGACGGCTTGGCGCGGATGAAGGACGACCCGATCGTCCTGGTCGTGGCACCGCTTTCCGGCCACCACGCCACCTTGTTGCGCGACACCGTGCGCACCCTGCTGGTCGACCACAAGGTCTTCGTCACCGACTGGACCGACGCGCGGATGGTGCCGGCCGACGCCGGTCCCTTCAGCCTCGACGACTACGTTGCCTACATCCAGGAATTCATCCGTCATATCGGCACGGATAATTTGCACGTGATCAGTGTGTGCCAGCCGACCGTTCCGGTGCTGGCGGCGATCTCGTTGATGGCCGGCCGCGGCGAACCGTTACCGAAGTCGATGGTGATGATGGGCGGACCGATCGACCCGCGTGAGTCGCCGACCGCGGTCAACAACCTGGCAACCCGCCAGCCGCTGTCGTGGTTCGAAAGCAATGTCATCAACACCGTGCCAGTCAATTTTCCCGGCAGCGGACGCAAGGTATATCCCGGCTTTTTGCAACACCTGGGGTTCGTGGCGATGAACCCGGAACGGCACGCGACGTCGCATTGGGATTTCTACCAGGACCTGCTGCAGGGCGACCTGGACGACGCGCAATCGCACCGCAAGTTCTACGACGAATACAACGCGGTGCTGGACATGCCGGCGACGTATTACCTCGACACCATCCGCATCGTATTCCAGGAATTCCTGTTGCCGCGTGGGCTGTGGGACGTGGCGGGCGAACGCGTGGATCCATCGAAGATCCGTGATTGCGCGCTGCTGACGATCGAAGGTGAACTTGACGATATCTCCGGCGTAGGCCAGACCCGCGCCGCGCACAAACTGTGCACCGGCATCGCGCCGGCCGACAAGCAGCACCTGATCGCAGAAGGTGCTGGCCACTACGGTATTTTCAGCGGCCGCCGTTGGCGCACCCAGGTCTATCCGCAAGTGAAGGCGTTCATCGCCGCGCACGCCGCCGCAGTCCATTCGCCGGTTGCCCAGCCGGCTGCGGCCCCTGCTCCGGTCAAGCAGACGCCCGCAAGCGCGAAGCCTGGGATGACACGCGCATCGAAGGCAAGCGTTGCGAAGAAGGCACCTGCAAAACCCGTACCATTGAAAAAACCGGCGTCGAAGAAATCGCCTGCAAAGCCCGCGTCATCGAAAAAGCCGGCGTCCAAGAAATCGCCTGCAAAGCCCGCGCCCTTGAAAAAGCCGGTATCAAAGAAAGCTGCGCCGAAAAAATAAGCGGCGAAAGCACCCTCGAAACGAAAAACGCCCGCTGATGCGGGCGTTTTTCTGTGTCAGATGGACAGATATTATTGGTCCCGTGATGCGTGGACCAGCAAGTGTTTGGCCAGGCGTCCATGCAACAAGCCAACACCGCGTGCCAGATGCAAGGTGCCGAACAGGATCACCACGCCAGCCACGAGCAGCGCGGGCAACTGCCACCACAGGTCCATGCTGTTTTCGACGGTCAGATTGCCGATGACCCAGTCGTTGTGGAAGTAACCGAGCCAGACCAGGAACGGCGCGGCAATGAAGGACAGCGACACGCTGAGCAGGGTCACCGCAACGGTGAAATACGCGATGCCAAGCGGCAGCATCAGCAGGAAATACAGCTGCGTGCTCCACGTGCGCGGATCCGTGAACATGTCCGCGATCCGCTGCAGCCACGGCTTGCCATGTGCCTCGTACAAGGGCCTCCGTGGCATCCGCTCGCCCAGCATCACTTCGACGATCCTGCCCTCGACCAGCGACAACACCCGTACTGATCCGAAATACAGGATCACGAACGGAATGCCGATGATCAGCACCGCGAATCCAAGCGACATCGAGATGCCGGCGACGACCCAGGTGAAATAGAAGATGCCAGTGGCCAGCGACAGCAACATGTAGAACAACGACGCATACGTGCGTGGGTCAGCGACCACCCCGAAGAAGCGGCCCGGGATCGACGTGCGCGCTGGTGGCGGTGGCGCGCGCAACGCGGTCTGCACCTTCACTTCGGTATCGCGATAGATGTCGGCGACCTCGTCGGGCGCACCGTAGCTGCCGGCCACTGCGGCAATGACCTCGGCCTCGGACTTGCCGGGATTGGCGGCCAGCTCCGAACGCAGATAGTCCTCGGCGTCGTACAGCGCGTCTTGCGCCAGCGCCCGGTCGCAGCCTTGCAGTGCGGTGCGTAAGCGCTCCAGGTACGCGGGAATGGTGGTGGGCAGGTTGGACTGGAGGGCGTTCATGCGGACAGTTCCTTGAGCACGGAATCGAGGGAGTCGCGGGTGGCGCGCCAGGCGGCGCTCCAATCAACCAGGGCTTCGCGGCCAGCACCGGTGACGCGGTAGTAGCGGCGCGGCGGGCCGCTGACGGAAGGTTCGACGAAACTGTCCAGCAAGCCGGCCGACTCCAGGTTGCGCAGCACCGGGTACAGCGCGCTTTGCTTTCCGGCCAACACGCCATCGCCGGTCTGCTCCAGCTGCTTGGCGATCTGGTAGCCATACATCGGCTCACTATCTGCGGCGACTACTGCCAGCAGGGCCAGCGACACGGTGCCGGCGCTGAGTTCCTTATGGAATTTGCGTAGCAGGACTTCGTCCATCGGGGCCACTCCGCTAATCGTG
>JBKJOY010000164.1:0-10255 GCA_046595415.1 Thermomonas sp. | reverse complement strand
GTGCGCCGGTGCGCGCGATCAGCTTGTCCCAGGTGTCGGCGCGCGGCAAATATTTCTGCTCATAGGCGTAGTACTCACCGGACGAGGGCATGCGCACGAACACCACGGCGACGCCGTGCGAACGTAGCTCCGCCACGACTTTAACCGCGCGATCGATCTGCTTGTCATATATCGCCTGTCGTTTCGCTGGGGTGTCCAGCCCTGGGGGTGGCCCGCCAAAACGCTCGGCCCAGATGCGCTGGGCAAGCGCCTGGTAGGTAGGGTCGCGCTCGACCCGCCACCACATGTGCGAATTTCTGTCTGCCGCCTGCACCGCCAGCTTCCGCACGCGCGTGCTGGCACGTGCGCCTTCGCGTAGCGGCCAAGGCTGGCGCAACAACACCGCAGCCAACGCGAAGTCGGGGTCGTCGAAGGCGAAATAGGGCTCGATGAAATGCATGGACAACCAGTTGCCGATCCGCCGCGATGGACCTTCCTTGTGTGCGTACTCGAAGACGTTGCCGCGATAGGCAAAGCCGGTGAAAAAAATGTCCGGCGCCACGCCTACCAGCAGGCGGCCATGGAACGCAGGATCCTTGGCCAGGCCCTCAAGCACGGGCAGGGGAGTGGTGCCTTCCATCGCCAGCTGGATCGGCCGCACGCCGGTCGTACGCTGCCACACCGGCAACTGCACATCGAACAACACGCGCGAGGAACCGGTCAGCACCGTGGCCGTCGCGCCGCCGGGCGCGTCCACGCGGCGGCGCTGTAGCGCCCATTCCCCGGGGCTGTTGCGGTAGCCGGGCGTCCCGCTCCAAGCGCGCCAGTACGCTTCCCATGCCGACGTGAGCAATACGAAGAGGACCAAGGCGATCAGCAGGACGCGGCCCCAAGGCTGCGGCGGGATATCGCGCTCGGGCACAGGCTGTGCGACGCCGGGGCGGTCCGATGCTGTCAGCCGGAAGCCGGGCCGCGCGGGCTCAGGTGATGGGGAGGGCGGGGGCGTCACCATGGCCGGCCCCTCAGAATTGGAAATAGATGAAGGCATTGCCCGACCCCTGTGCTGCAACGATCGCAAATCCCATCACTCCCCACAGCCCCGCCACCGCAAACGCTGGCGTGCGTGCGATCGCCGATTCCAGGGTACGGGCCCGCATCGTCCAATGGGTTACCAGGATTCCCAGCATGACGGTGCCGACCATCACCAGTTGCCCGATGTCCAGAATCGGTGGCGCGTCGCCGTGCGCGCCGAACATGCCGCCGAGCATCTGCCATGCCCTTCCAAAGCTGTGCGCGCGGAAAAATACCCAGGTGATGTTGATCAGCGTCCAGGTGAGCAGGCCCAGACCGAGCAACGCCCACGGACCCGGGCGGTATCCGGCGAAACGCCTGCGAAGCACGCGTTCGCCGGCCAGGTACAGACCATGCAGTCCGCCCCATGCGACGAAGGTCCAACTGGCGCCATGCCAGAGGCCGCCCAGCAGCATCGTCGTCATCAGCGCGAAATAGGTACGCGCCGCACCGAAGCGGTTGCCTCCCAGCGGGATGTACAGGTAGTCGCGTAGCCAGGACGACAGGGTGATGTGCCAGCGGCGCCAGAAATCCGAAAAACCCACCGCCGCATACGGAAAGCGGAAGTTATCGGGCATCGCAAAGCCGAGGCACAGGGCCGCGCCGATCGCCGTGGTCGAGTACCCGGCGAAGTCGCAGAAGATCTGCCCGCTGAAGGCCAGGGTGGCCATCCATGCATCGATCGCGCCGGGCAGGGCGTCGCTGTCGTAGACGTGCTCGGCCGCAGCCGACAGCAAACTGTCGGCCAGCACGACCTTCTGGAACAGGCCAAGTGTCATCAGCAGCAGGCCGAAGCGCAGCATGTCGGGTGTCGCGCGGCGTGGTTCGACGAACTGCGGCACGAGTTCCGTGGGCCGCATGATCGGGCCGGCCACCAGGTGCGGGAAGAAGGTCACGAACAGCGCGTAGTCGAGGAAATTGCGCGCCGGGGCCGCGCGCCGCAAGTACACGTCCAGCGTGTAGGACATCGTGGCGAAGGTGTAGAAGCTGATGCCCACCGGCAGGATGATGTCGAATGCGGGTGGCGTGTAGCTGACACCGGCCGCGGCCAGCACGGTGGTGAAATTCGCCAGCAGGAATGTGCCGTACTTGAAGTAAGCCAGCATGCCGAGGTTGGCCACGACCGACAGCAGCATCCAGCCGCGCCGCGCCGCCTGGCCCTGCGCATGCACCAGTTTCTGAGCAGCGATCCAGTCCACCACGGTGGAGATCCACAGCAGCAGCACGAAGGGCGGATTCCAGGCCGCGTAAAACAGGTAACTGGCCACCAGCAGGATGAGCTTGCGCGTGCGCCAGGCCAGCGGCAACGAGAACAGGCCAAGCACGACCACAAAGAACACCACGAAGGTGAGCGAGTTGAAAACCATACTTCCCCCGGCAAGTGGCTGCTGAGCCTGTTACTCCACCAGTTAACGGCAGGTGCGGCGATCAACGGCCAGGGCAGCCAGCGATACCGAGGAGATTGACGATCTTCGGGCAAGGGGAAAAAGAGCCAAGGCACTATGTCGTGCAGACCAACGTCGAATGCCGATCAATTCAGGCGCAAATTTACTCGTGCTCCGTTGTCGGCAAAGGCAACTGACAACCGACGATGCTCGATCAGGACGGTCCCAGCCAGCACATCGAAAACTGCTCAGCCGGTAGAAGCCGCTGTAAGACCTCGATCCACGGATACCGCTCCATTCCCGACGTTGACCACGACAAGGCTCGCTTGCGTCAGCTCACGCGTGTCGCCGCATGCGGCGTGGACCTCGGCAAGGAAGGCCTAGAAGCCGGATTCGTTGTCCGCTTCGAGTCGGAAGCAGCCGCGGCTTCATGGGCTAGCTTCCGGACAGTAGCGGACGGCGAGCCCACCATGTTTCGGCTGCCTCTTTAAGCTTGCTGTCGTTATCGCGAATGCCGTGACAGGCGATGAATGGGTCGACTGCAAGTCGAGGTAACGCACACCCTGTAGCGGGCTGACCCGAACCGCACCACGCGTTCGTTTGGCTGAGGCGGTTGTTGCGAAGGTGAGCGCTAGGGCGCCGGACGAGCCGTCGCGTGTTCGCTCGCTTCAGAATGAACGTTACCGGGGACCAGGCGCGGTGACCGGCCGACCGGATCCAACGCCGGAGCGCGCGCGAGTGCCAAGAACCCGAGGAAACCCAGTAGGGCCACCGCGAGGGCAACGACGGAGCCTTCGGAACCGAAGCTTCCCCCGGTGAGCCACTCCGGGCCCACAAGACGCCCTTGCACCAGTCCCACCCCGTCCTTGGTGCCGGAGACGAGCGAGGAAAACACCTGACTCTGCGCGAAGTTCCAGGCGAAGTGGATACCAATACAGAGCCAGAGTCGGCCGGTCGCCATATAGGCGGCCGCAAAGAGCATTCCAAACGCCGTGCAGGTGAGCAATCCGATCGGGTTGGCGCCAACGTTCGGAGCGTGAATGAGTCCAAAGAACAGCGCCGAAATGACAACGGCCCAGACCGTGCCGAGGGCCTGTCTCGTAATCCCGAACCAAATGCCGCGACCGACGAACTCCTCCAGCAACGCGACGCCAATGTAGAGCGGCACAACGCTGAGCATTCCTGCAGTGGGGGCGACTACGCCTTGAATGCGGTAGACGCCCAAGGCCCACAGCACGGCAAACAGCAGCGCCTGCATGCACAGTCCGACCAGCAACCCGGACCCCAGCTCGCCTAACGCACCTGGGGTCGATAGCTCCGATACCGGACGGCGCTCGATGCGCAGCACGAAGAAGCGGTATGCCTGCCAGACCAGAAGGGCCGCCAGCAAGGTTGGCCATACGTGTCCGTAAGGCGGCGGGATCAGCGCGTGCGCCGTTTTGGTGATTAACGGGGCGGGTATCCACACGAGCAGCGAGCCCAACACGATCCGCACGACCGGATTAGCGAACACGCGTGCGGCGAAACTGTGATCTGTTGCGACTCTTCCAGCGTTGCCGTGAAACGTGCGGACGTCGGTAAGCGCCGGGGAGGTATCAGCCATAGAGCCGGGGCTAAGGTCCGAGTCACGGGGGCTCTGCTCGAGGGAAGTCATACGTCACCGCCCGCCGATCAGGGTAAGCATCGCGACGCCTCTGCCGGGGTGCCTCACCGTCAGGTGCAGGCGCTGACCCGGATCCACAGCCAGGCCGGTAGTCATTGCGCGCGCGGACACGCCCGAAACGCGGTGACCATTGCGCTCAAGGAGCACGTCACCCGGTTGCAGCCCTGCCAGGGCAGCAGCCGAGCCAGCTGTGACCTCAGTGACGACGACGCGGTTGAGTCTTGGGCTGAGAATGCGGGTCGTCAATGCCTCGGTTCGGAAACCGAAGTTGTCCTGCGCGGCGAGCGCAGGTGCGGACGCAGCGAATAGCAGAGTGACGATCAGCGCACTGGATAGGTAGGACATTGGGAGTTCCACTTGGTGTTGGCGGTACGGATCAACCGAGGTAGAGACCCACAGTCGGACGGTGTCTGCTGGTGATTTGCTGTGCTGCTATAGTACAACACCACTCACCGCACCCAATGGTCCAGAAGTCATACCTCGGCGGATGACCGTTATCGGGCGCAACGCGGAAGTATCCGAGTGGTGCATCCGAGTTCGATGGCCGTATCTGGTTCCGGCCAGGCACCCAGTCGCTATCCAAGGTGGCTAACTGCGACCGGACACATCATCAAGGGCGCCCTGAGTCCCGCCGTCCGCAACGCGCCACGGTCCGCCGGAATCGATAAGCCGGTCAGCTGCCATACTCTGCGGCACAGCTTCGCGACCCACCTTCTACAGTCTGGACATGACATCAAACGGTGCAGGAACAGCTCGGCCACAAACACCTGAGCACCACGCATATCTGCACGCACGTTCTGAGCCCGGGCGCCAACGTTCTGCTCAGTCCGCTCGAGGTCGCTTGAGGTCCGCTTTGGGTCGGTATGCGCCTCAGGCGCTCTTCGGCCAGAATCGGTCAATCAGGCTTGCGCCCTGATCCGATTAGGAACGTTCCGGGGATTTCGTACCGCTCGCCAACGCGCCAGTGCTCGACCGACGCGACATATTCGGCGCGCACCGAACGACGCGTCGCTTCATCGAACCGCGAGTATGCAAGTGCGACCGGGCCTGACAGAAAGGCCGCGTCGCAGGCTGCATCTGCGTTTGCGTATTGCAGGGTTGTCGGTGCATGGCTCAACTCCACGTCGACCAGCCCGGCTTCATGCAACGCCAATGCAAGCGTATTGCCGGTACCGACCCTGAAAAACATCGGGCACACCTCTGATCGCACCTGCGAATCCACGATGGGGAAGATCTCGGCCCATCCGCAGGATCGCCGTTCACCCCATACCGACACTGCCATGCGCCCGCCAGGGCGCAGACAACGCGTCATGGTGACCAATGCAGCTTCCGGGTCGGGCATGTACATCAGGCCCAGACCGCACAGCACGACGTCGAAATGTTCTTTCGGAACAACTTCATCGAGGTGTTGCGCGTCCGCGCGTACGAAGCGACATTCGGGCGACCGTTGGGCTGCTTCGGTGAGCATGAGCTCGGAAATATCGGTGCCGACTACTTCGCCGCCTTCGGCCGCCACCGCGTCCCATGCGGCACGCGTCAGCAAGCCGGATCCGCACGCGACATCGAGCACGCGCTCACCTGGCTGAAGCTTCGCGGCGTCCAGCACCCCAGCGGTCGCGGGCGCGAGCGCCTGTTTCCACGCCAGTTCATAGCTGGGGGCGGCACGATCCCAGCCATACCTCTGTACCCGCAATTGCAAACGTGCATCCATTGATTTTTATCCCTGCAGGCGAGGACCCAAGACCACGTGACCTGATACCGGTTGCGCATTCGAGAAGATATCCAGGTAGGGGCTGTTGCGCTGTGCCCGCTCAAGCGCCGGCTGCACTTCCTCCAGCAACGCATCAGTGTCCAAGTACAGCGTATGCCTCACGCCCAGATAGCCGGGCCTGACGTTGTCCATTCCCAGCAAGCCGCGGTTGTCATAGTCGACCTGCAGTTCAACCTCGACGCTGCGTGCTTCGATGCCTGCCCGTGCGAGTTCGATGCTGTAGCCCATGGCCAGACAGCTGGCGAGCGCGGCTCGACCATGCACGCCCGGTGTTGCCCCCGCACCATTGCCGCCTGCCTCGACAGGCATGTCGAGAGAAAGACGCCAGTCGCCCTCGCGTGCCTCGCATTGCAGCCCGTCGACGATGCGGGCGCGCATGGTCGCACTGGCTTGCGCTACCGCTGGTCTTTTAGCAAAGACGTGTTGCATGCGGTCAAACGCGTCCCGGATCTGCTGCATGCCGTTCATCCGCTTCTCCACGAGGGTGCATCACCGAATATTATTGAATGAGAATTGCCGCAACCAGCGTGTCTTGTTCAGTATTGGCAACGACATCTCCTGATCTGCCTTGAGTAACGCTTGGGTAGCGGCAGCAGCACTGGAACTTTCCGTTGATCCTCGCGATACGTCTCGCCATGCGCGGTAATGAGATCGCGCTCTTCGAGGAACTTGACTGCAATGCCAATGTAAACCGTCGTCATCAAGGCGAACAGCAGATGTCCCTGGCTCATCGCCGGCGTTGCCCAGAATGCAATCATGAATCCCAGCATCAACGGGTGCAGCACCAGCTTGTAGTAAGCGCGGGTGACGAAGAGCGTGTCGCGCTCGGATTGGCGGCGCGGGGTGGGCGCGGTCTGCCAGTGGCACAGCATGCCATGACTGGCTAGGACTGCACAGGTCAGACTCTGCATTCGGCAATTAGGGAGTGGCCTCAGGCGCGGAGCTTCTGACGCGCTCATCGAAATGCGGATCTACGCGAGAATCAATTCGGACGAGCTCTCTCGATAGTATTCAATCATGTCGGACCGGTATGGGTCGCCCTGCGCCCGTCGCACTCACCGGCCCAAAAACGGACATGCATCGGTGCCTCATGAAGCCATGATGATGTTTGTGGAGTGATGGGCGGCCAAACCTCACTGGGCAAGATAGAAATCCAGAGGGATAAGCTCGTCGGTCCATCCGCCTTCTTCACCCAATGTGGCGGCCGGGTGCATGTATGCGATGCGCAGCGCCTCGTCACCGTTGTCGGCTTCAATAATAAACAGGCCTCCCACCACTTCTTTCGACTCGGTGTAGGGCCCATCGCTTACATGTGTCTTGCCGCCGCGCGGCCGAAGCGTCCTCCAACCATCCAGATCGCCAAGCGACGCGGACACCAGAACTTTGCCAGTAGCGCGCATCTTCTCGTCCAATGCAGGGCATTGGCTCACCAACGCCTTGACTTCCTCCGGCGCCATCTCGGCGAATTTTTCAGGGGTGAAGTAAGCCAGACCGAGGAATTTCATGGGAGAGCCTTTAGATGTGTATGTACTAACGACGAACCCGGCAATTGGAATTCGACACGTCTTCGGAAAATGTTGTATCGGATCCTTGCACGTCCGACCGCTCCACTTCGCGTATCGACTATCGGTGGTCCTCCCCAGCTGCAAAACAAAGCGATGCTGCCGACAGTCATTGACCGGCCATAAGCGGTCGTTGAGTCAAATAATTACCGCTATTCGGCACCGGCGTGCCCATGGCTGGAGAAGCGATCCCGATACAGCTTGGGACCAATACCGAACTGGCGCTCAAACGCACGACGCATGGCCTGCTCATCCCCATAGCCAACGTGATTCGCGATCGCCTTGAGTGGCTGCTCGCTGTCTTGGAGCGCTCTGCAGGCGGCTTCGAGGCGAATGGACTCGACCATTTTGGCGGGCGTCACCCTCATTCGTACCGTGTACGTGCGCGCGAACGTTCGCGGGCTCATGTGCACGTGTTCGGCGAGGCGCTCGACCGTCAGATGCATTCTAAGGTTGCTTGCAATCCATGCATGCAAGTCGCCGAAGCCGCCAGGATCCCTGAGTTGGGCCGCAAGCGGCGCACTGAACTGCAACTGCCCACCCGATCGCTTGATGAACATCACCAAGCGGCGTGCCGCATCGATCGCCGCCTGATGACCGAAGTCATCCTCGATTAACGCCAACGTCATGTCGATGCCTGCCGTGACCCCCGCCGACGTCCAGAGCGAGCCGTCGCGCACGAAGATCCTGTCCGCGTCGACATCGATGCCCGGATGGTTCTCGCGCAGGCGCGACGCCCATTCCCAGTGCGTTGCAACCTTCTTGCCCTCGAGCTGCCCCGCCTGGGCGAGAAGAAACGCACCAGTGCATACAGAGCAAAGCCGCCGGACCGACGGGGCGCGCAGTGCGACCCAGTCGATGAGTTTTTGGGGCGCGCTGTAGACCTCGCTGCTGGTGCCACCCGGTGCGATCAACGTGTCGATCTGACGGCCAGCGAGCGAGTCCACGCCGACCGTATCGATGGCGAGACCTGCGCTTGTCATTACCAGACCGCCTTCCGCCGATGCCACGATCGTGTCGTAACGAAGGGGATCATCCGCGCCCCCATAGCGTGTCGCGGTGGCGAGCGCCTGGAGCGGGCCGCACAGGTCGAGAACGTTCATCCCGTCGTAGGCGACAAGGACGACCCGATACGGCGGGCTGGTCGGCGACTGCGGGATGGTGGCGCGCGTCATGCTCGCAGGGCAATGGATTTTCATATCCTCCATTATCGTTTGTACGCCGGGTACTCGAAATCCAGCGCCACGCTGTAGGCCGTACGGCTTCCATAACGGGCCGCGATGCTGGCCAGCGTGGTGTCGAATGCTCTCCCCGGAGCGGTGTCGGCCAGCGGCGGGAGTACAACATCAACCGACGTGGCATCACCGACGACATCCGGCAGGAAGCGTAGGCCATCACGGCTGGTCACGGGGACATTGGTAGAAGCCATCGAGACGGCCCGGCTGCGCCCCGTGCGCGAATAGGCGTCCGCCAGGATGGCAAGGTTGATCTCGTCCACGCCTTCCGCAACAGGTACGCCGACCGTCTGCGTTCGGCGTAGGTACGGGTTGATCAAGAGTCTCACCGCATAGGTGCCCAGCTTTTCAAATTGCGGACGGAACGCTTCGCTGTTGTGTCGCGGGCTCCAGTCGGAGACCTCCATCTCGCGGGCTACCGCTGCAGCGCGTACCTTGCCAGAGATCGCCTCGACCAAGGCTAGCGAGGTGGGCATGGCCGCGCTGATACCGGCGCTGGAAATGATCTTGCCGTCGGCCACGTACCGGGCGTTGCTCACCCAATTCGTCCCCGGAAACTGCTTGAGGCGCAGGCCCTCGGACGCCCAGTGAGCAGTCGCCGACTTGCCTCTAAGCAGCCCAGCGTTGCCCACGACAAGTGCACCATCGCAGATGCTCACGACGGTCGCACCCTTGCGCGCTTGGTCACTGAGCCAAGCGAGAACGATTGGGTCGGCGCGGTTCACCATGGCAGGCACGATGACGTAGTCAGCGCCTGCCGGGTGCTGCGCGTCAAACTCCGCCATCGTCGCGTCGACATTGGCCTTGAGTGCGGGGCGGAAGCGCAGGGGGCCGTCGTGCGAAGCTACCGTGATCGTGCGGATACCAGCACGCTTCAGGACCCCATAAGGAATAACGAAGTCGGTCAACTCGGTGCCGCCGTTCTCGCCAGCAATGACAACGAGAGGCTGCGCCCCCACGCTGCTCGGCGTCCATGCCGGAATCGTGGTCGGTGAGGACGCCGGCGATGCAGACCCTGCGCTCGCGGCGGCCACTGTCAGGGAGAGGACGACTGCGGCCGTAGCGACAGCGCGGTAAGGACGGGCAGTTGTGCGAGTGCGATTGGAGTTCATGGCGGGGATCCTGGACAGCGGCGGTTGCCGTGTGACGAAGTGTCGGAAAAACCCCCATTGGCCGAAATGACATCAGACCATCAATTCCGGCCATTTTGGATATGTAGTCTCTGTGGCTGCGTCACTCGTGGTCCGAAGTGAGTGCTTTGAATTAGACCGTCATGCGCTTTACGACAGAAATGCTAAGCCTTCATTTTTTTAAACTCGATCGCTAAGCCGGGATCATCGTGACCAACGTGACGACGCCAAAAAAGCAGCGAGGCCAGGAAGTGAACGCAGATCGGACCGTGCGGCGCGGTCGAGTAGCGTGTCGATCCAAAGCCCGTGCGGCTGGTCAACGACACCGACTACGAGTGTGCCGAAATACTGGCTTGGACAGTCGCAAAGTTGACCTATTAGCGAACCCATCTGGGACAAGTCGGCGCTACGGTACATGTGAGGTAACTTGATCCGAAGTCTGCTTTGGGTCGCTTAGCG
>JBKJOY010000136.1:0-5225 GCA_046595415.1 Thermomonas sp. | reverse complement strand
TTGCGGCGTTTGGCGCGCACGTAGCGCAGGCCGATGGCGACGGGAACCGGTTTGAACATCGAAAGCCCTTGGGTTAGCCGCGCTATCGTGCCATCGATGCGCCGCCGCGTGCAGATTGCTGGCGCAACGTAGCCAGTCGCAGTTCACGTCGCTGGCCGGAGGGCAAGGTATCAGGCCAGAACACGACGCGCCGCACGCTACCGCTCGGCTCCAACCAGCGCAGGAAGGCGAGCGGCCCGCGCCATGAGATCACCAGGCCTTGCATCGGCTGACCGTCGCAACTGGCTTGGCCACGCCCCACCGGAATCACCAAGGCGACACTCGATGTACGCCCATAACGCTTTGCATCGACGATGCCGAACACAGCCACGCCCATTGCGAGCGGCCACGCAACGACGCGTGGCAGATCCGACATCAACAGCGAGAACGGCGCACACAGCGCCAGCGTCCACAAGATCGCGTTGGACCAGCGCGACGGCCGCCACTCAATGCGGCAAGGCGCTGATCTGATTGACGAGCGCCGCGATTTCGACATCGGCAGGAGCCTCATGGCCTAGGAACCAGCGCCAGAGCCTATCGTCTTCAGTGTCCAGCAAGCGCAGGAATACCTCGCGTTGTGCGGTCGGACTTTGCCGCCACTCATGCTCCAGCCAGCGTTCCAGCAACTGGTCGAGCTCACGCATGCCACGCCGGCATCGCCAGCGGAGTTTGCGCAATTCGGCGTCGTCGTTCACGGGCGGCCTCGGGTGGGATTGATGGCCGCGATTATTACGCCGAAGCGTTCGGCGTGCCCACGTTAGCCTGCCGCGCCCTCAGGCGTTGGCCTCCGTGCGCTTGAGGCGCTGGTGGATCAGCAACGCCACCACTGAACTGATGGCGCCGGACAGCAGGTAGACGCCGAGATACGCCAGCCCCAGATTCGCGCATAGCCACAGTGCCACCAATGGCGCAAAGGCGGCGCCGATCAACCAGGCGAAGTCAGTGGTCAACGCCGCGCCCGTGTAGCGGTAGCGCGATCCAAAATTGCGGGTGATTGCACCGGACGCCTGCCCGTAGGACAGGCCCAACAACAGGAATCCGATCAGGATGAACGCATCCTGCGCCAGCTCGCCGCCACCCAGCAGGGTTGGGGCAAAACCGCTGAACATCGCGATCCCCAGCGACAGCCCGCCGAGCGTGGACACGCGACCGAACCTGTCCGCGATCAAGCCGGAGGCCAGCACGCCGGCGATGGCGATGAAGCCGCCAAGCACCTGCACCCACAGGAAACCGACGATCGGCTGGTCCGCGTACAGCAGGATCCACGACAGCGGGAAAATGGTCACGATGTGGAACAAGGCGTAGCTGCCAAGTGGTGCAAACGCGCCGATCGCGACATGCTTGCCCTTCACCCTCAGCAGCTCGCCGAGCGGTACCGGCTCCAGTTCCCGCTGGCCCAGTTCGCGTTCGTATTCGTGGGTCATCACCAGTCGCAGGCGCGCAAACAGTGCCACCACGTTGATCGCGAAGGCCGCAAAGAACGGGTAGCGCCAGCCCCACTCCAGGAAGTCCTTCGACGACAGGTTCGACATCAGGAAGGCGAATAGCGCCGCGGCGATGATGAAGCCGACGGGCGCACCCAACTGGCCCAGCATCGCGTACCAACCGCGACGGTGCTTCGGCGCGTTGAGCGCCAGCAACGACGGCAAACCGTCCCAGGAACCGCCCAGAGCCAAACCCTGCAGCATGCGGAACAGCGCCAGCAACACGATGGAGGCCGCACCCAACGTCGCGTAACCGGGCAGGAACGCGATGCCGGCCGTCGCCGTGCCAAGCAGGAACAGTGCCGTGGTGAGCTTGGTGCCACGGCTCCAGCGCTGCTGGATCTTCATCGACAGCATGGTGCCCAGCGGGCGCACCACGAAGGCCAATGCAAAAATCGCGAACGCATACAAGGTGCCATGCAGGCCGTCCGCGAACGGGAAGAACACCTTCGGAAACACCAAGGCCGAAGCGATCCCATACACGAAGAAGTCGAAGTATTCGGATGCACGGCCGATGACCACACCCACTGCGATCTCGCCGGGTGCGACCTCATGGTGTGATTTTTCACCATGGTCGTGGACGGACATCACGGCATCGGGATGAGCGGACATCGGTGGCAACCTGCCTCTGTGTGATGAGGAAACCCAGGGCGCTTGCCCGGGATGGAGGCTAGCTTGTCACCGTGCCGCCTGTGGTGCGATAGGACAAAACGTCCAATCGTCCAACGGGGCATCGCGGACTAAAGTCTGCGGCATGTTCCGTACCCCGCGTCTCCTGTCCACCATGTCCACGTCCAAGCTCCCCAGGTGGCTGCTCCCATTATTGCTGCCGCTCGCCGGCTGCGCGCGCACCGTGGTGCTGCATCCAGCAGGTGACGTGGCGCGCCAGCAAGGGACTCTGATCCTCGTCGCAACCGCCCTGATGCTGCTGGTGATCGTGCCGGTGATCGCGCTGACGCTGGTGTTCGCCTGGCGCTACCGGGCCGCGAACACGGACGCCACCTACACGCCGGACTGGGACCACTCCACCCAGTTGGAGCTGGTGATCTGGGCGGTGCCATTGCTGATCATCATCGCCCTTGGCGCGATCACCTGGATCAGCACCCACACCCTGGATCCCTATCGCCCGCTGGACCGTATCGCGCGCGACCGACCTGTTCCAGCGGGCACCAAGCCGCTGGTGGTCGAAGTGGTCTCGCTGGATTGGAAGTGGCTGTTCATTTATCCCGAACAGGGCATCGCCACGGTCAACGAGCTGTCGGCGCCAGTCGACCGCCCGATCCGTTTCAAGCTGACGTCGTCGTCGGTGATGAATGCGTTCTACGTGCCGGACCTCGCCGGGATGATCTACACCATGCCGGGCATGCAGACCGAACTCAACGCGGTCATCAACGCCCCGGGCGAGTACACCGGCTTCTCCTCGAATTACAGCGGCGCGGGATTTTCCGGCATGCGTTTCAAATTCCATGCCTCCGACGCGGCAGGGTTCGACACGTGGGTGGCCCAGGTGCGTGCCTCGGGCAAGTCACTGGATCGCGCACGCTACCTCGCGCTTGAAAAGCCCAGCGCACGCGAGCCGGTGCATCGCTACGCCAGCGTAGATGCCAGCTTGTTCGACGCCATCCTCAATCGCTGCGTCGATCCGCAACAGCTGTGCATGCACCAGATGATGGCGATGGATGCTGCCCATGGTCGCCCCGCCGAACGCGCACGCAAGGCGCTGTCCAGCCCACCTCGTGGCGACCTGCACCAACATGCCTTTGTTGCCGGAACCACCGCGGGCGCGGACGCCGCGCCAACCCAATCTCCAGTCCTCCTCCACGGCCACTGATTCACGCTGAATCCGTCCTGGGTACCCATGAACATTCCTGAGAGCCTTCCCACCACCGTCTCGCCCCTGCTCGGCAAGTTGAGCTGGGCCGTGATCCCGCTGCACGAACCGATCCTGGCCGCGACCTTCGCCGGCGTGGCGATCGGCGGCATCGTCGTGCTCGCGCTGCTGACCTACTTCCGCTTGTGGGGTCCGCTCTGGCGCGACTGGTTCACCAGCATCGACCACAAGAAGATCGGCATCATGTACATGGTGCTGGGCCTGGTGATGCTGCTGCGCGGGTTCGCAGATGCACTGATGATGCGCCTGCAGCAGGCCATGGCATTCGGCGACAGCACCGGCTTTCTGCCACCGAACCACTACGACCAGGTCTTCACCGCGCACGGTGTGATCATGATCTTCTTCGTGGCCATGCCACTGATCACCGGGCTGATGAACTACGTCGTGCCTTTGCAGATCGGCGCGCGCGACGTGGCGTTTCCGTTCCTCAACAACTTCAGTTTCTGGATGACCACCGCCGGCGCGGTGCTGGTGATGCTGTCGCTGTTCGTCGGCGAGTTCGCCAAGACCGGGTGGCTGGCGATGCCGCCGCTGTCGGGGATCGCCTTCAGTCCGGATGTCGGCGTGGATTACTACATCTGGGCGCTGCAGGTCGCCGGCGTCGGCACCACGCTATCCGGCATCAACCTGGTCGTGACCATCATCAAGATGCGCGCGCCCGGCATGACCCTGATGAAGATGCCGATTTTCACCTGGACCTCGCTGTGCTCCAACGTACTGATCGTGGCGAGCTTCCCGGTGCTGACCGCGGTATTGGCGATGCTTGCCCTGGACCGCTACGTGGGCACCAACTTCTTCACCGCCGGACTCGGCGGCAACCCGATGATGTACGTGAACCTGATCTGGGTCTGGGGCCACCCGGAGGTCTACATCCTGATCCTGCCGCTGTTCGGTGTGTACTCCGAGGTGGTGGCGACGTACTCCGGCAAGCGCCTGTTCGGTTACAGCTCGATGGTGTACGCCACCGTGTGCATCACCATCCTGTCGTACCTGGTGTGGCTGCACCACTTCTTCACGATGGGGTCGGGCGCCAGTGTCAACTCGTTCTTCGGGATCACCACCATGATCATCTCGATTCCGACTGGCGCAAAGATCTTCAACTGGCTGTTCACCATGTACCGGGGGCGCATCCGTTTCGACGTGCCCATGCTTTGGACGCTGGGCTTCATGGTGACGTTTACCGTGGGCGGCATGACCGGCGTGTTGCTGGCGGTCCCTCCGGCGGACTTCGTCCTCCACAACAGCCTGTTCCTGGTGGCGCATTTCCACAATGTGATCATTGGCGGGGTGGTGTTCGGTGCGTTCGCCGGGATCACCTACTGGTTCCCCAAGGCATTCGGCTACCGGCTTGACGAGTTCTGGGGCAAGGTCGCGTTCTGGTTCTGGCTGGCCGGTTACTGGTTCGCGTTCACCCCGTTGTACGTGCTGGGGCTGATGGGCGTGACCCGGCGCATGAGCCATTTCGACGATCCGTCGCTGCAGCCCTGGTTCGTGATCGCCGCATTCGGCGCGGTCCTGATCGCGATCGGCATCGCGTCTTTCC
The DNA here is from genome assembly GCA_046595415.1 of Thermomonas sp. Classification (GTDB taxonomy): domain Bacteria; phylum Pseudomonadota; class Gammaproteobacteria; order Xanthomonadales; family Xanthomonadaceae; genus Thermomonas. The sequence continues at coordinate 268 of JBKJOY010000136.1, read as the reverse complement.
TGATGTGCCTGTTCGTCAGCTACCGCAAGCGTGTTGAATTGCGCGATGTGACCGGCGACCCATGGGACGCACGCACGCTGGAATGGTCCACCTCGTCGCCACCGCCGGAATACAACTTCGCGTTCACCCCGGTGGTGCGCGACACCGACGCGTGGTCGGACATGAAGCGGCATGGCTTCCAGCGTCCCGAATCCGGCTTCCTGCCGATCCACATGCCGAAGAACACGGCCGCCGGCGTGGTGATCGCGGGCATCAGCCTGGCCTGCGG
>JBKJOY010000026.1:0-3679 GCA_046595415.1 Thermomonas sp. | reverse complement strand
GCCTGCCGGTTTCGATCCTGCATCGCTGGCCGTGAGCACCGCTGCGCTGGGCGAGTTCCCCTATTTTTCCCTGCCTGAGGGGTATCTGGCGAAAGGCGCAAAGACGCTCGACTTCGGCCAGATGGCGGTATGGACGGGCCAGCGCCACGAGATCGTGGAGGGCAAGGTGGCGGTGAGGGGCATCGTCCACGATCAGAAGACCGGCAAGGCGTTTTCCTTGCTGGAAGTCACCCGCAACATCGAACACGTGGTCACCGAAGCCGGCGGAGTGAAAGTGTTCTCGGGCAAGGTGCCGAATGAGAATCGAAACGACGCCGACGCCAAGGCGGCGATGGCCGATTACCACCCGCAGGCGAAGTGCTGGCCGAATGACGATGTGCAGGTGTACGCGCTACGGCGTCCGGATGGGCTGACCTGGGTGCGCTTGTGTGGCAACCGTGGTTTCGCCGGCCTGATGGTTGCCGATGTCGGCGAACTGAAACAGACGGCTGCGCTGTTGCCGGCGTCGGCGCTCAAGCAGCAGCTCGACGGCGCCGGCAAGGTCGCCTTGCAGGTCAAGTTCGCCATCGACAAGACCGACATCCTGGCGGACTCGCTGCCGCAGATCGACCAGGTGGTCCAGTTGTTGAAGGATGATTCCGAATTGCAGCTGGCGGTGAACGGGCATACCGATAACACCGGGGATGCTGCCCGCAACAAGCGCCTGTCCGAAGGCCGCGCACAGGCGGTGGTCAAGGCCATCGTCGGCAAGGGAATTGCTGCGACTCGACTCGAAGCCAAGGGGTTCGGCGACAGCCAACCCGTGGCTGGAAACGACACTGATGCAGGCAAGGCGCAGAACCGGCGTGTGGAGTTGGTGAAGCGCTAGCGCCTACCCCGTTACAACGGTTGGCCCGGCAACACCGGGCGGTTACATCTTGTCCTTTGAATCAGGCCGCGTGCGTGTTTCCGTGCGCAGCTGGCTTGTTCGAAAACCTGCGCTGCACCCAATCGCCGATGTCATGCAGCACCGTGTACGTCGCCGGGATCACGATCAGGCTGAGCGCGGTGGAGGTGATCAAACCACCGATCACTGCCCACGCCATCGGCGCGCGGAAGCTGGCATCGCCGGAGAAGCCCAGTGCCAGTGGCAGCATGCCGGCGCCCATTGCAATCGTGGTCATGACCACCGGGCGCGCGCGTTTGTGGCAGGCATCGATCAAGGCATCGTGCTGGCTCAGTCCGTGCTTGTCCTCGGCCATCACCGCGTAGTCGACCAGCAGGATCGAATTCTTGGTGGCAATCCCAATCAGCATCAGCAAGCCGATCAGCGCCGGTAGTGACAACGCGTTCTGGGTGATCAGCAGCGCACCGAATGCACCGCCCGCACACAGCGGGATCGCGGTCAGGATGGTCAGCGGCTGCATCGGATGCTTGAACAGCAACAGCAGCACCATGTAGATGCAGATGATGCCGGCGCCCATCGCCAGCAGGAAGCCATAGAAAAGTTCCACGAAAATCTCGGCATCGCCGGTGTTGATGAAAGACACGCCGGCCGGCACGTTCTTCACCGATGGCAGCGCCTGCACTTCCTTCATCACATCACCCAGCGGGCGGCCGTTGAGTTCTGCAGTCAGGGTGATGTTGCGCTGGCGCTTGTAGCGGCTGATCACCGAGGGACCGCTGCCTTCGACGATCTCGGCGACCGCATCCAGTGGTACCGCGCCCGCTTTGCCATGCACTTGCAGCTGGCCCAGCGTGGCCGGGTCACGCAAGGTATCGCGGGCGAAGCCGACCCGGATCGGGATTTGCCGATCCGGCAGGTTGAGCTTGGCCAGGCGCTGGGTGTAGTCACCGGCGGTCGCCACGCGGGCGGCTTCGGCAATCGCTGCAGTCGAAACCCCAAGGTCAGCAGCGCGCACCGGGTCCGGCAGGATCTGCAATTCCGGACGCAACAGCGACGCGGACGAGGACACGCTGCCCAGGCCTTTGATCCGGCGCAGGTCGCGCTCCAGCGCGCTGGCAGCGCTGTCGAGCTTGTCCGGATCGTCACCGGCCAGGACCAGCATCAACTGTTCGCCTGGCTCACTGCTGATGAAACTGGTGCGTGCGCCTGGCAGGTCGGCCAAGGTGTCGCGCACAACCTGTTCGAGCTGCTTCTGGCTGCGGTCGCGGTCATGTTCATTGCCCCAATCCAGGGTCATGACCGCCTTGCGTGCATCCGCGCCGCCACTCTTGGCGGGATCACCGAGGTTCGGAACGCTGCCGATCTGGGTGAATGCCTGCCTGAGTTCGGGAATCTTGCCGAGCAGTGCGCGCGCCTGTTCGGACACGCGCCGGGTGGTTTCAATCGGCGTGCCTGGCGGCAATTCGATCGACAGCATGCTGCGGCCCTGGTCGGCGACCGGGATGAACGTGGTCGGGATGAACGGGATCAGCGCCAACGATGCAAAGAACAGCAGCGTCGCCACACCGAGTGTCTTCCAGCGGTTGCGCAATGCGGTGTCCACCCAGCCCAGGTAGCGCGTCATCAGCCTGCTGTCGGCAGGATGTTCGCCCTGCGGCTTGAGCAGGTTGGCCGCCATCATCGGGGTGAGCAGGCGCGCGACCAGTAGCGAGAACATCACCGCCGTCGCCGCGGTCCAGCCGAACTCGCGGAAGAACTTGCCGGGGATGCCGGGCATGAACGCGACCGGCACGAAGACAGCCGCCAACGTGATCGAGGTCGCGATCACCGCGGTTCCGATTTCATCAGCAGCATCGCGCGCGGCGTCGATGGGTTTCTTGCCCATGCCGAGGTGGCGGACGATGTTTTCGATCTCCACGATCGCGTCATCCACCAGGATCCCGACCACCACGCTCAACGCCAGCAGCGTGATGATGTTGAGGCTGAAGCCGAACCACTGCATCACCGCGAAGGTCGGGATGATCGACAGTGGCAGTGCTATCGCGCTGACCCAGGTCGCGCGCCAGTCGCGCAGGAACCAGAACACCACCGCCAGCGCCAGCAGCGCGCCTTCCAACAGCATCGTCATCGAAGAGGAATACGAGCGCTCGGTCTCTTCCGACATGTCCGTGATCAGGCTGAAGCTGGTACCTGGATGCACCTTCGCAAGTTCGTCCAAGGCCGCCTTCACGCCGTCGCGGACCTTGAGTTCATCCGCGCCGCGCGTGCGCGCCAGCGAGAACCCGACGACGGGCTTGCCGTCCAGCAACGCCAGTTGGCTGGCATCGGCAGCACCGTCACTGACCGTGGCCAGTGCCGACAACCGCACGTCCTGGCCATTGCCCAGCGCAATCGAGTAGTCGCGCAGGGATTGCGCATCGGTGACTGTGCCAATCGTGCGCACGGTCTGCTGGCCGCCATCCAGTTCGGCCTTGCCGCCTGCCCGCTCGACCTGGGTCGCGGCCAGCTGCTGGCTGATGTCGCCAGCGGTCACGCCATGCGCCTGCAGCGCCTGCGGATCCAGGTCCACCCGCACCTGGCGCTCGACCCCGCCGATGCGGTTGACTGCGGCCACGCCTTCCACACCGTAGAGCGCGCGCATGACGTGGCGGTCCACGAACCACGACAACTCATCCGGCGCCATGCCCGGCGCGCTGACCGCGTAGGTCAGCAGCGAACCGCCGATCTCGACCTTGGAGATGATCGGTTCCTGGATGTCCTGCGGCAGGTTCATCCGGATCCGGGTGACTGCAT
>JBKJOY010000239.1:0-4429 GCA_046595415.1 Thermomonas sp. | reverse complement strand
CTGTTTTCGGCATCGAGGTTCTCCTTCGCATGCCTGCGCTCAGTGGCATCCAGGAAATACACCGCGATGCCGTCATCCTGCGGATACGCATGGACTTCGAACCAGACCTGCAAGGGTGGATAGAAAAAACAGCACTGGGTGCTGACCTGGTCGCTCACGGTGCGTCGATAGGCCTGGTCCAGCTCGCTGCCGACCAGGTCCGGGAAGATGTCCCAGATGCTGCAACCCAGCATCGACTTGCCTGGCCAGGCGGGTGCCAGCAGCTTGGTGCCAGCAGCGTTGAGGTAGCGGAACCGCCACTGTGCGTCGATCAGGGCAAACCCGTCCGAGAGGCTGTCCAAGACCTGCCGGTCGCCTGCGTGCAAGGGCGTTTCGTTCATGTCGCCGCAGTTCCTTCAGCCTGACGTTCCAGATCAGACATGCCTCTCCCCTTGTAACCTGCCCCCCAAGGACGCAGAGCATAGCCGAGGCCATGTGATGCCCGGGCGGAGGAGAATCGTGCGGGATTCGGTCAGGGGCTCGACATGCACGCGCAGGCGCTTCTGGCCAATCTGGACTTCGACCATTGGTCGATGTTGGTGATCGGATTGGAAAATGGGTTTGGGTCACACGGTGCGTTCCATCGATCCTTCAAGACAGCAACCCACGCTCCGCCTGGTACGTTCCGCGCCACCCGGCACTCGTTGATGCCGATCCCTCTCGCTTGAGTGCACGTGGATGCGTCTTCACGGCGCCGATGGGTTTCATGCAGGTCGATCCGCTTACACCTGATCCAGCCAGTCACCTTTTCGCTTTCCTTTTTGCCACCGGAAAACGACGTCGCGAAGCCAGGTTCGTGTACAACAGTTCGTGCAGATTTCTTCACACAATCGCTCGCTAGCCTTCCGCTCGATGCACACCGCCCGTTCCCACTGGCGGCTGGCCGGGAAATGAGCCGGGTGCGGACTCCTCAGCCAACCGGTCTTTAGATGCTTGCCTCCAATCGACAATCCTGGACCCTGGTCTCGCTGCTGCTGGGAGCGATCCTGCTGATCGTGATTGGGCCGTTCGTGTTCGTGCGCAATGCGCACGAGATTGCGACGCAAGCGGCTGACGCCGTGAGTCATTCGGCACGCGTGGAAGCTTCGGTGCAGGCCTTGATGTATGACCTGCGCAATCGCGAGTCGGCGACATTGGCATACGCCGTTGGGCATGACACGCAAGCGATCCGCGAGCGGCTGACGGAAAGCCAGCGCGAGATCCCGGTCAACGTGGATCGGTTGCGTGTATTGACGCGCGATAATCCCGACCAGCAGCTGCAGTTGGGTCGCTTGTCTGCGCTGATCGACCAGCGCAGCGTGATTTCAGCCCAGATCCTGTCCAAGCCCGCAGGCCAGGCCGAGCCGCAGGAGATCGAATGGTTGCTGGACCGCAATCCACTTCGCCAGATCGGCAATCGTATCTCGGACAACGAGCATGCCTTGATGCAGGCGCGCACCACGCGCTCCAAGTCGCTGGAGGAACGCAGTGACACGATGACGTGGTTCGCCGCGGCAACGCAGATCCTCCTGCTGTTCGGCTTGGCCTTGCTGCTGCGCTGGGTGCTGCACAGCCGGCGCATCGCCGAAGCAAGCGCGCAACGTGCCAGCGCGCGCGCGCAGGCGGTGCTGCAGACGGTCCGGGAACCCGTCGTGGTGCTGGACCAGGAGCTGAGGGTGGTGATGCACAACACGGCGTTCCTGGAAGTATTCGGCATCCATGACAGCGTGGTCGGCAATCCGCTTGATGTCGTCGGCGGTGGTACCTGGACCAACCCCGAGACACGCCAGCGCCTGCGCGATGTGCTCGCGCGCGATCGTGAGTTGTGGGACCACGAAATCCAGTTCCGCGATGTCGACGGCCGCGAGCGCAACCTGATGGTCAACGCGCGGCGCATGGTGTTGCCGGACAGCACCGATGAAGTCGCACTGGTGACTGCCAACGATGTGACGGCGCAGAAGGTCGCCGAGCACCAGGTGCGCGAGCTCAACCGCCAGCTACAAGGCAAGGTCGACCAGGTCTCCGAGGTCAACCGCGAGCTGGAGGCGTTCAGCTATTCGGTCTCGCACGATTTGCGCGCGCCGCTGCGCCATATCGGCGGGTTCGCCGACAAGCTCGGCCGCCACCTGGGCGAGCGCAATGACGAAAAGTCCCTGCATTACATCAGCGTCATCACCACCTCCGCGCGGCGCATGTCGCAGCTGATCGATGACTTGCTGGTGTATTCGCGACTCGGCCGCAGCGCGTTACGCATGCAACCGGTGGACCTGCAATCACTGGTCGAGGAGCAGCGCGCGATGCTGGACTCCAACAACGGCCAGGACCAGCCCGGCCACCGCATCGAATGGCGCATCCAGCCACTGCCGATCGTGGTCGGCGACGAAAACATGTTGCGGCAGGTGTGGCTGAACTTGCTGTCCAATGCGGTGAAGTACAGCGCCGGGTCGACCCCTGCTGAAATCCAGGTGAAGTGGGAGCGGCGCACCGATGGCAAGTTCGAGTTCCAGGTGTCAGACAACGGCGTCGGTTTCGACATGGCTTATGCAGGCAAACTGTTCGGTGTGTTCCAGCGCCTGCACTCCATCAACGAATTCGAAGGCACCGGGATTGGCCTAGCCAGCGTGCGCCGCGTGCTGACGCGCCATGGCGGCGAGATCCACGCCGATGCGACCCCGGGACACGGCGCCTGTTTCACCTTCACCCTTCCCGCCACTGGCGACGCGATACCTACCGGAACCCCAGCATGAGCCCAATCATCCGCGCCATCCTGCTTGCCGAAGACAGCCCTGCCGATGCCGAAATGGCGATCGATGCGCTGCGCGAGGCGCACCTGGCCAATCCCATCGTGCACGTCATGGACGGCATCGAGGCCATGAACTACCTGTTGATGCGCGGCAAGTTCGCCGATCGCCCGGAAGGCCTGCCAGCGGTGCTGCTGCTGGACATCAAGATGCCGCGCATGGACGGGCTGGAAGTGCTGCGCGAATTGCGCAGCCATGAGCACCTGAAGCGACTGCCGGTGGTGGTGCTGAGCTCCTCGCGCGAAGAAAGCGACCTGGCCCACAGCTGGGACCTGGGCGTGAACGCCTACGTGGTCAAGCCGGTGGACTCCGAACAGTTCTTCCACGCGGTAAAAACCCTGGGCAAATTCTGGGCCGTGCTCAACGAAACGCCGATCGAACATTAGACCGGCGACGTCACGGAGCCGCCATGCTGCGCCTGCTGCTTGTTGAGGACTCGCCTGACGATGCGGACTTGATCCGCTTCGAGTTGGACGCTGCAGGCTTGGTGTATGTACTACGCCAGGTCTGGTCGGAGCGCATGTTGCTGGAGGCCCTTGAGGACTTCACCCCGACCATTGCGGTCAGCGACATGAACCTGCCCGGTTACAGCGGTGCGCAAGCGCTGCAACTGCTGCACGAACGCTTGCCGACGCTGCCGCTGCTGCTGCTCAGCGGGGATCCAGACTGCACGCCACCTGGCGTCCCGGCGCTGGTGCTGGACAAGGCCAACCTCAACCTGCTGCCGGCGATGATCGCGTCGGTCATCACCCAGGCCTGATACCGGCCGGAGGCGCAGCCCACCAGGTCACCCCAGCGGGCTGCGCGCACACCGCATCACACGCTGATCGGATTCGGCTTGTCCGCATCCATCTTGTACAGCTTGATCGCGCGCGCCACGTCCTTAGCGGTCAGCTTGCCATCGGCGGCCAGCGCAGCCACCGCAGCGTGTGCAACATGGAAACGGTCGACCTCGAAATGCCGCCGCAGGTTGGCGCGGGTGTCACTGCGACCATAGCCGTCGGTGCCCAGCACGCTATAACGCATCGGCACGTATTCGCGGATCTGGTTGGCGTGGTGGCGCACGTAGTCGGTGGCGGCAACCGCGGGGCCTTGGCGACCTTCCAGCAACTGCGTCACCCACGGCTTGCGCGCGGTCTTGGCTTCCGGATGGAAACGGTTCCAGCGTTCGGCATCCACGCCGTCGCGCGCGAGCTCTACGAAGCTCGGGCAGGACCAGACGTCCGCCTTGATGCCGAAGTCGGCATCCAGCAGCTCGGCGGCCGCCATCACTTCACGCAAGATCGTGCCGCTGCCGAGCAGTTGCACGCGCAGCTCGCCCTTCTTTTGCTTGCCGCCGTCATTGAGCAGGTACATGCCCTTGATGATTCCCTCAGCGCTGCCAACGGGCATTTCCGGATGGGTGTAATTTTCGTTCATCAGGGTGATGTAGAAGTACTCGTCGCGCTGCTCGGCGAGCATCCGCTGCATGCCGTACTGGATGATCGTCACGACTTCGTAGCTGAAGGTCGGGTCATAGCTGCGCACGTTGGGAATGAAGCTGGCCTGCACCTGCGACTGCCCGTCCTGGTGCTGCAGGCCCTCGCCGTTGAGCAAGGTGCGGCCTGCGG